>MGXX01000016.1:21945-34124 GCA_001801515.1 Gammaproteobacteria bacterium RIFCSPHIGHO2_12_FULL_38_11 | reverse complement strand
TCACATTTTCTCAATCAAAACATTTAAATCTCACGCCATCTTGGCCACCAGTTGTACGACTTATTTCGTACCTGTTCCTAGGTGTTTCTAAGCCCTAATCCATGGAGGAAAGGCGCATGGGAAAAATGATCACACTGCTATTTGTTTTATGCTTGGCGATTGCATCGCTATCAGGTTATGTCTATCTCAATAACAAAATCAATACAGGACAAGCCTTGTTAGATGCGGGTCAAAAAAAATATGACGAAGGTCAGGCAATGTTGAAGGCCGGCAGAGCAAAATTAGCGGCAGGCAAGCATAAATTATCACGTGCAAAGAAAGGATTTGGCGGTCTCAAGCTTATTACCACTGTTGTATTGCCAGTGACTGCTTTGCCTGTGGGGGGAGCGGTGTTTCACGAAGGCGATAAAAAGCTTGCAGAAGGTAGTAAGTTAGTAGCCAGTGGTGAGAAGAAAGTGCGGGAAGGACAAGCGCAATTGGCGGCAGGTAAGATAAAATTGGAACAAGGTCGGGGCAAATTAGCGATGGCAAAACAAATTCGATTGGGCTGCGCCTATGCAACGGGATTTTTTAGTTTGCTGCTTATCTTGCTTTTGTTTTGCTGGAGAAAATTGCTATGCAAACGAAAATCATAAGGTCTTAATGATGAGCCGGCAAACTAAAACGCACCAATTGCTATTAACAAGACCCAATGGATTACAACTGTCGAATCCAGGATTATATTTTATTATTTCACGATTAAAATCTTTATAGTCAAACACCAATCAATATAGGATAATCAATAAATTCAACTCAGAGCATGAGCTGATTATGCTGATTATATAGTGTTGAGATATTTTGTGGAATTTTTATGACAGACGCATTTGCATCCATCGAATCAACACCGCAAGGCGATATATTAGCACTGAAAGGCAGTTGGTTGGTTGGTAATGTGAGTTTTGTTGATCGCTGGATTCAAAAATGTTTTGTTAACCCTGCACAGGTAAAATCAATCGATGCAGAAGCCATCACGCAAATGGATACGGCGGGTGCGTATTTATTGTATGAAATTCAGAAAAAAATAAATATTAATATTCAAATCACCGGATTAAAAGATAATTTTAATGATCTGCTTCAATTAGTTTCTAGCGAACTATCGCAACTAAATGAAAAAAAAATTATACCTGTTCGACATGATTTTTTTTATATTATCGGAAAAGCGGCCATCGATTTATTGCACCAAGCTAATTTAATGCTCGCTTTTTTAGGTGAAGTATTTGAAAGTATTTTCGAAATGGTGTTGCAGCCCGTCAAATTACAATGGCGTTCAATGATTCACGAAATTGATGTGGGTGGTTATCGTGGGTTGCCAATTATTGCTGTCATGATGTTTTTGATTGGTGTGGTGGTTGCTTATCAGCTGGGTGTTCAGCTCCGAATTTATGGTGCGGATGTTTACATGGTGGATTTATCAGGCGTTGCTATATTACGCGAATTTTCGCCGCTTATTTGCTCGGTCATTATTGCAGGGCGCACAAGTACTTCATTTGCTGCATTACTGGGCACGATGAAAGTGAATGAAGAAATTGATGCCTTGCGTACGATGGGTATGTCTCCCGTTGAGCGCTTGGTTATACCTAAAATATTAGGTTTACTGGTTGCGCTGCCATTGCTGGTTATTTGGGGTGATGTTTTTGGGTTATTGGGCAGTATGGTGATGGCAAAAAGCATGGCGGGTATCACTTTTCAATCTTTTTTAGAACGTTTTCGACAAGAAGTGGCAATAAAACATTTGTATATTGGTTTGGTTAAAACGCCGGTATTCGCATTAATTATTGCAGGAATAGGCTGTTTTCAGGGGTTTCAAGCAGAAGGTAGCGCGCAAAGTGTCGGTGAGCGAACAACGAAGGCGGCAGTACAAGCTATATTTTTAATTATCTTAGCTGATGGATTATTTTCAATTTTATTTAATTGGATGGATATATGAGAGATCAGTTATCGGTGATCCTTGATAACTGATCTCTCAACAAGGGAATTAGAAGTGCCTAACAACATCATCACAGTTCAACATTTAAAAAACTATTTCGGCGACACTTGCGTGCACGAAGATGTTAATTTTTCTGTGAACAGTGGAGAAATTATTGCGATTATCGGTGGAAGCGGTTGTGGAAAAACCACTTTATTACGCAGTATTTTGCGCCTAATGATGCCGACAGCCGGGTCTGTTTCTGTTTTTGGTACGCAAGTTTTAACAGCGAATGCACAAGATTTTTTAGCAGTACAAAAACGTTGGGGAATGATGTTTCAAGGTGGCGCATTATTTAGCTCATTAACTGTTTTAGAAAATGTAATGTATGTTTTGAATGAATATTCTTCGCTTTCTTACCGCTCACAAAAAGCAGTGGCGAAATTAAAAATTTTAATGAGCGGATTAGATTTAAATGCCGCCAATAAATATCCTTCAGAATTAAGTGGGGGTATGAGAAAACGGGCAGCACTGGCACGCGCAATTGCATTAGATCCTGAATTGATTTTTTTAGATGAACCGACAGCGGGATTAGATCCTAAAAGTGCAGGTGACTTGGATGATTTGATTTTATCGATGCGCAAAAATTTAGGTCTAACGTTTGTGATGGTAACGCACGATTTAGATACATTGTGGTATGTGCCTGATCGGGTGATTTTTTTAGGGGAAGGAAAAGTGTTGGCAGATGAACCGATGGCAAGACTACATAAAAACACACATCCAATGATACAATCTTATTTTAGCGGGCATCGCGCAAAAGAGGTGCATCATGCAGAGTAAAGTCAATTATACCGTTGTTGGGTTGTTTGTGGTGCTCCTAACGACTTTTTTATTTGTCGCCATTTTGTGGTTGACTTCAATTGGACACGGTAAAGAATATGGTACTTATTTAGTTTACGTGCATGAAGATGTGACAGGTCTGAGCGTTGAAAGTCCTGTGCGTTTTAATGGTGTGAGTGTGGGTTATGTGAAATCTCTCGAACTGGATCCAGCAAATCCGAAACTGGTGAAATTGGTTTTGCGCATTGAAAAACACACCCCTGTGACAACGAGCACTTACGCCATTTTAAATGCGCAAGGTGTGACGGGCATTGTTTATGTCAATTTGAAAGCAGAAACAGAAACAGCGCCCTTGCTAGTTGCGGTTGATAAAGAACCTTATCCTGTTATTCCCTCTCGCCCATCTTTGTTAATGCAGTTAAGTACTGTTTTGCCTGAAATCACAGCAGATATTCAAACCTTAAGCGGCAATGTTTCACATGTTTTGGATGCGGAAAATCAGCAGTCATTAAAAGAAGCATTAAAAAATATGGCAACTATAACAAAAACATTGGCGGACAATTCTGAAACATTTTCGCAAACGCTCTCTAATATTTCTAAAGCGAGCAATGACCTTCCCAGCGCAATGCAGCAATTAAACCAAACCTTGTCATCCGTTAATCAATTGTCAATACAGATGAAACAAACATCCAAAAAAATCAGTAATACAATGCAAAGTGGCCAAATGGTGATACATAATTTTTCAAACCAAGTCGTTCCCAATGCGCAACAAGCCTTATCCAATTTGTCGCACGCAACGCAAAGTGTGCAGCAGCTTACAGATGAATTACAACGCGATCCCAGTATGTTGGTACGTGGAAAAGCACCTGCAGTATTAGGGCCAGGAGAAAAATAATGAGAGTGTTTTTATTATTGTGTTGTTTATTGTGTGTCACCAGTTGCTCGATATTGCCACCGCTTAAAACAGTTCCTGCAACCCTGTATACCATTACGCAATGGCCAGAGAATACAGCTAAAATTTCAAGTTCGCAGCATGGCAGGTTAAGTAAAACCTTATTAGTAACTACGCCGATTGCATTGCCGGGTTATACCTCATCGAGAATGATTTACGTGAAGATTCCTTACCAGCTAAAATCTTTTTCAGACCATTTTTGGGTGGCGCCACCTGCAGAATTGCTCTTGCCATTGATTGCACATCGTTTGCAAGCGACACGCTATTTCCAAGCCGTTGTGACTTCACCTTTTTCGGGTAATGCGAATGTGCAATTAAATACAAAATTATTAACCTTGCAACAGGAATTTTTGCAGCCGGTCAGTTGTGTCCGTTTAGTGATGGAAGCGACATTAATCAATACTGGAACGGGACAGGTGATTGCCAGTCAAATTTTTACTGCTGTTGTAGCAGCGCCTGGTGATAACCCCTATTCGGGCGTATTAGCGACTAATGATGCGGCGCACCGAATTGCACGTCAGATTGCGCAGTTTGTTGTGAAATCGGCACACTAATTTTTTCGGGAAATAGCTTGTCAAACAGGGCAGTATAGTGTTCAATAGTGCGCTTTATTGGCGAAAGTGGCGGAATTGGTAGACGCACTGGATTTAGGTTCCAGCGGGGTAACCCGTGAGAGTTCGAGTCTCTCCTTTCGTAAAATTCACTTACACCTAGAGGTAATATTTTCAATGGCAGCAAATCTAGAACAATTAGAAGGTTTAAAAAGGCAATTTAAAGTAACAGTTTCTGCTGATGATCTTAAACAGGCTTACAAAAAAAAGGTAGCAGATGTTGCTGCCAAAGCATCCATTAAGGGATTTCGTCCTGGAAAAGTGCCTGCTCATGTGGTTGAGCAAAAATTTGGTCGCGGCATATTACACGAAGCAGCTGCAGAATTGATTGATACTACTTTTAAAAAAGAAGCAGAAAAAATTAAAATTGCTGGAATGCCGCACATTGATTTTGATCATGAAGCGTTAAAGCTTGAAGAATCTTTTAATTACACAGCACAATTTGAAGTTTATCCTGAAATTCAATTAAAAGAATTAGATGACGTTGAAATTGAATCGGCGTCAGGTGAAGTAACTGATGATGATGTTAGTAGCATGCTTGTTCAGTTACGTACACAACATGCAGAGTGGGTCGCAGTTGACCGTGCGGCCAAGCTGGGCGACCGTTTGACAATTGATTTTAATGGCGAAATGGATGGCAAACCGCTTGAGCAAGGAAGTGCGACAGGTTCAAAATTGGAACTGGGTTCAAATACCATGATTCCCGGATTTGAAGACGGTTTGATTGGCACGAAAAAAGGCGAGAAAATAACGCTGAATATTGCTTTTCCTGCGGAATATCACGTAGAGGCTCTGCGTGCAAAACCAGTGACGTTTTCAGTAACTGTGCATGAAATTGAAGAACCTAAATTACCACCGCTAGATGATGCTTTTGCCGAAAAATTGGGTGTGAAAGAAGGCTTGGATGCATTGAAAAAGCAAATGAAAGAAAAAATGCAAGCTGAGTTGAACGAAGCTGCACATGCGGGTGTTAAACGCATAGTGCTTGATAAACTGATGGCTTTGAACCCGCTCGAAGTGCCAGCAGCATTGTTGGATGCGGAAATCGAACATTTACAAAACATGACACGTCAGCAACTTCGTCAGTATCGCCGTGAGCTCTCGGATGCGGATATCAAAAAATTCCCTTTGGCGCGCGAACCCTATGTTGAGGATGCTAAAAAACGGGTCATTCTGGGATTATTGCTGGGGGAAGTGATTAAAAATGCTGAAATCAAAGTTGATCAAAGTAAGGTTGAAGCACGTTTGAAAGAAATGGCAGCACGCTATGGTAATTTGAATGAAATTCTGCCTATCATTATGAAAAATAAGAATATGGTTGCTGATGTTGAAGCATTTGTACTTGAAGAATCAGCGGTTCAAACGCTCCTCCGTAAAGCGCGTGTGCTTGAAACGAAAAAAAGTTATGATGCTATTATGAATTCTAAATAAATCCCCCCGGTTTTGGCTTCTGCAAAACCGACACCCTTTTTCAAAGAGGGTTATTGTTTATGGAGATCTTTATGAACGAACACAATAACTATCTTGTCCCCATGGTCGTTGAACAAAGCGGTCGCGGCGAACGTGCTTATGATATCTATTCGCGGCTTTTAAAGGACCGAATTATTTTCTTGGTGGGCCCTGTTGAAGAAAATATGGCAAATCTTATTGTTGCACAGATGCTTTTCCTGGAATCAGAAAATCCAGAAAAGGAAATTTCGTTATATATTAATTCACCAGGCGGTGTTGTGACTGCGGGTATGGCAATTTATGATACAATGCAGTTTATCAAGCCTGATGTACGCACATTGTGTATTGGTCAGGCAGCTAGCATGGCGTCATTATTGCTAACAGCAGGAACAAAAGGTAAACGACATTGTTTACCCAATTCAACCGTTATGATTCATCAAGTACTGGGTGGTTATCAAGGACAAGGAACGGATATTCAAATTCACGCAAAGGAAACCTTGCGTATCAGCGACATGCTGTCGAATATTTTGGCAAAGCATACTGGAAAATCTTTTGACGAAATTCAAAAAGACACAAATCGTGATAATTTTATGTCAGCAATTGAAACTAAAAACTACGGTTTAATTGATTCTATTTTAACTGAACGTGATAAGTAGAGACGTGATTTATCGTGTCTCAGATGCTGCATTGCATTTCAAACCCAGCAAGGTATACAACCAATGACCGACAAAAAAACCGAAACTTTATATTGCTCTTTTTGCGGAAAAAGTCAGCACGAAGTTAAAAAATTAATTGCTGGCCCTTCTGTGTTTGTTTGTAATGAATGTGTTCATTTATGCAATGAAATTATTCGTGAAGAAGAATTAACAGAAGTTGTCCAACCAAATCAAAAAAAATTACCTAGTCCGAAAGAATTGCATGCGCAACTCGATCAATATGTTGTTGGTCAAGAAGACGCTAAAAAAATATTGTCCGTTGCTGTTTATAACCACTATAAACGTCTGCAACATCGCGCATCAAATGATGATGTGGAATTAACAAAAAGTAATATTTTATTTATTGGGCCAACAGGTTCTGGAAAAACATTATTAGCACAAACATTGGC
Source organism: Gammaproteobacteria bacterium RIFCSPHIGHO2_12_FULL_38_11 (assembly GCA_001801515.1). The sequence goes on along the minus strand of MGXX01000016.1, from coordinate 27,222 downwards.
ACGTATTTTGAATGTCCCCTTTGCTATTGCTGATGCAACGACATTAACTGAAGCGGGTTATGTGGGTGAAGATGTTGAAAATATCGTGCAAAAATTATTACAGAGATGTAATTATGATGTAGAAAAAGCACAAACTGGCATTATCTACATCGATGAAATTGATAAAATTGCACGTAAATCCGATAGCCCATCACTAACACGCGATGTTTCTGGTGAAGGTGTGCAGCAAGCATTGTTAAAATTAATTGAAGGCACCGTTGCTGCTATTCCGCCGCAAGGGGGGCGTAAACATCCGCAACAAGAATATTTACAGGTCGACACAACGAACATTTTATTTATTTGCGGCGGTGCGTTTGCTGACCTAGATAAAATTGTGCAACAGCGAACAGATGAAAGTGGCATTGGTTTTGCTGCAATTGTTAAATCAAAAGTAAAAGTATCTGTGAATAATATTGTTAAAAAAGTGGAAAATCAGGATTTAATTAAATATGGTTTAATTCCAGAGTTTGTTGGCCGCCTACCGGTTATTTCAGTTCTAGATGAATTGGATGCGACAGCGTTGTTGGCTATTTTAACGCAGCCAAAAAATGCGCTGACGAAACAATATAAAAAATTATTTGAATTCGAGGGGGTAGATATTGAATTTCGAGATGATGCGCTTGAAGAAATTGCTAAAAAAGCGATTGACCGGAAATCAGGAGCACGTGGTTTGCGCTCTATTGTTGAGCATGCTTTGTTGGAAGTCATGTATGAAATTCCTTCACTTGTCGGCTTAAAACAAGTTGTGATTGATGCCAACGTGGTAAAGGGAAAATCAAAACCCTTGTATATCTACGAAAGTGATGATCAAAAGTCAGTAGGTGGGTGATCAGTTATCGGGGATCTGTAACATGATTCTGTAATTAATTATGTTTTATCAACTGATCCCTGATAACCGATACCTGATCCCTCATACCAAACTACGGAGATCCAAATGGTACAAAAATCCAATAAGAAACCATCTCAAGCTGATCTCGCTAATAAATTAATCTTACCCTTAATTCCCTTGCGCGATGTGGTCATTTATCCTCACATGGTAATTCCCCTTTTTGTAGGACGCCCAGAATCTATTAAAGCACTTGAAACAGCGATGGAAAAAGATAAACGCGTTATATTGGTTGCACAAAAAAATGCAACAATTGACGTGCCAACACAAGACGATTTATTTTCGATCGGTGCAGTTGCTACAATTTTACAAATGCTTCGTTTACCTGATGGCACAGTGAAGGTGTTGGTTGAAGGTGTTTCACGTGCACGCATACTGAGTTTCCTATCTGTAGAAACGTTTATGCAGGCAGAATTGGAAATTCACGAAGAGCCTGTGGTAAGTGATGATCCTGAAATTACGGTTATTATGCGTAATATTACGACGCAATTTGAACAACTGGTAAAAGCAAATAAAAAAATTCCACCTGAATTAATCACTTCTGTTCGCAATCTTAAAGAACCTTCGCATTTCATTGATAGTGTTGCTGCACACTTAACAGTCAGCATTGATTCACGACAAAAAATATTAGAAACTTTTGATGTTAAAGAACGCCTTCATTTATTAAATAATTTAATTGGGCAGGAGTTAGAATTATTAGAAGTTGAAAAAAATGTACAAGGCAGAGTAAAAACGCAAGTTGAAAAAAATCAACGTCAATATTATTTAAGTGAAAAATTAAAAGCCATCCAACAAGAATTGGGCGAGTTAGATGAAGGCAGCGGTGATGAATTTAAAGTCATTGAAAAAAATATTGGAACCGCTGGCATGCCAAAAGAAGCAAAAGAAAAAGCAAAATCAGAATTAGCAAAATTGCGCGCGATGCCGCCAATGTCTGCAGAAGCCACTGTTTCGCGCAATTTTTTGGAAGCTTTGTTGCAAGTACCTTGGAAAGAAACATCCAAAATTAATGTTGATTTAACCGCAGCAGAAAAGATGCTTGAAGCAGATCACTATGGCTTGAAAGAAGTTAAAGAGCGAATTTTAGAATATTTAGCGGTACAATTACGTGTTAAAAAATTAAAGGGTCCTATTTTATGTTTAGTTGGTCCGCCAGGTGTAGGTAAAACCTCGCTTGGCCAATCAATTGCAAATGCAACGGGCAGGGTGTTTGCGCGTATTGCTTTGGGTGGTATTCGTGATGAAGCAGAAATTCGCGGTCATCGACGCACTTATATTGGTGCAATGCCCGGGAAAATTATTCAGCGCATGATACGTGCGAAAGTGCGTAATCCTTTATTTATGTTAGATGAAGTTGATAAAATGGCAATGGATTTTCGTGGTGACCCCGCATCTGCCCTGTTGGAAGTATTAGATCCAGAACAGAATTATAAATTTAACGATCATTATCTTGAAGTAGATTATGATTTATCCGATGTGATGTTTATCGCAACTGCGAATTCACTTAATATTCCGCCCGCTTTACTCGACCGTATGGAAGTGATTCGCTTGCCCGGCTACACAGAAGAAGAAAAATTACATATTGCACAACGCTACTTAATTCCAAGGCAAATAGAACAAACAGGATTAAAATTATCTGAAATTCATTTTTCAGAATCATCGATTCGTGAAATTATTCGAAGTTATACGCGTGAAGCGGGCGTGCGTAGTTTAGAACGTCAAATTGCAAAAATTTGTCGTAAAGTAGTGCGCTCTGCTGTTACAGAGAAAAAGGGGAAGGCGAAATCAGCCTCATGTAGCAAAATTACATTGACTAATCTTGAAAAATATTTAGGGGTTATTAAATATCGATATGGATTAGCAGAAGTAAAAGATCAAGTAGGCCAGGTAACGGGCTTAGCGTGGACGGAAGTAGGCGGTGAATTATTGACAATTGAAGCACAGGTTGTTGCAGGCAAAGGAAAATTATTGCATACCGGTAGTTTGGGTGAAGTGATGAAGGAATCCATTAATGCGGCGATGACGGTTGTGCGTAGTAGAGCACCCATGTTGGGTATTGATGATCGTTATTTTCAAGAGAATGATTTTCACGTACATGTTCCTGAAGGTGCAACACCAAAAGATGGTCCGAGTGCGGGTGCGGGTATGTGTGTTGCCTTAATTTCTGCTATTACGCATATTCCAGTGCATTCGAGTGTGGCGATGACAGGTGAAATTACATTACGAGGTGAAGTATTGCCGATTGGAGGGTTAAAAGAAAAATTATTAGCAGCATTGCGCGGTGAAATTAAAACAGTGATTATTCCGCTTGAAAATAAACGTGATTTAAAAGAAATTCCAAAAGAAGTACTTGAAGGGTTGAGCATTCATCCTGTGCGTTGGATTGATGAGGTGCTTCAAATTGCGTTGGAACGGCTTCCGGTCGCTTCTCATCATGCCAATGCAACAAAAAAAGTGTTGAAAAAATCGTTGAAAAAAAGTGTTGTGATGAAAATAAAAAGATCCAAATCGGGTAAATCAAAACATGCCACACACTGATTCTGATATTGTTTATTTTGCCGATATAGCACTTCAAAAACTCAAGTCGCTCGGTGTCAATACGGCGGAAATTTCATTGTCACAGGCCAGTGGATTTTCTGTTACAGCACGACTAGGTGATGTTGAAACAATGGAGCATCATCTCGATAAAAACTTTTCAGTTACGGTTATTCAGGATTATTGTACAGGTTCCGCATCGAGTTCTGATTTTTCACAAGCAGCAATTTTTTCGGCGATAGAAAAAGCTTGCAGTATTGCCAGTTTCTCAAATCCTGATTCTTTTGCTGGATTGGCTGACCCTACGCGTTTTGCAAAAAATATTCCAGATTGTGATTTATATCATCCATGGACAATCACACCCACAGAAGCAATTAAGCTTGCCGTTGCATGCGAAAAAAAAGCGCTGTCATTTGATAAACGTATTTGTAATTCTGAGGGTGCTTCTGTCAGTACATTAAATTCACAGGCCGTTTATGCCAATACATTGGGTTTTTTGGGAGAATATCGCGTAACTGAGCATGGCATGCATTGCTCTGTCGTCGCAATCGAAGATGGAAAAATGCAACGTGACGATGAATACACTGTTACACGTAATCCGAAAAACTTAAGTTCAATTGATTTTATCGCCAGAAGTGCTGCAGAAAAAACAATCAAGCGACTGGGTGCACGGAGAATAAAAACACAAACATGCTCTGTGATTTTTGAAGCATCTGTTGCAAAATCTTTGTTGCGTGCTTTTGTTCAAGCAATCAGTGGTAGCAGTTTATATCGTCAATCTTCTTTTTTATTAAATGCAATCGGGCAGCCTATTTTTCCAAAACACATTAATATTTTTCAACAGCCGCATTTGCTATCTGCGATGGGCAGTGTGCCTTTTGATGCGGAAGGTGTTGCCGTGGTAGACCAGCATTATATTCGTGATGGTGAATTGGTAAGTTATGTTTTAGGCAGTTATTCTGCGCGGAAATTAGGATTGCAGAGTACGGGTAATGCGGGGGGTGTTTTTAATTTATCAATCAATAGCACTGAGCCCTCACTACAAGCATTATTTAAAAAAATGGACCGTGGATTATTCGTCACAGAATTAATGGGGCAGGGTGTGAATATCACCACGGGTGATTATTCGCGCGGTGCTGCGGGATTTTGGATTGAGCAGGGCGAAATTCAATTTCCGGTTGAGGAAGTGACGATTGCCGGTAATTTAAAATCGATTTTTTCAGGCATTATTGCTATTGCCAATGATGTTGATATTCGCGGTTCAATTCGCACAGGCTCAATTTTAATTGATAAAATGACGGTGGCGGGGGATTAATGCAATGAGACTGTTGAAATGATTACTCAAATTCAACAACCCCGGTACGAATATTGTAAATAGCACCGATCATTTTTAATTTTCCATTTTCTAATAATGTTCGTAGCACATCACTTTTTTCATATAAAAAAGATTTTGTATTTTCAACATTATTTTGAATAACATGGTTAACAAATTCAGCATTATTGCTTGAAACATCAAGGTAATCCGCCCTTCTTTTTTCTGCTTCAATCGCTGGTTTTATTTTTTCAATTAACTGAGTAAGATATCCTAGCTTTAAATTATCGCAGGCTGCTTTAATTGCGCCACATTCTTTATGTCCGAGTACAATAATTAATTTTGCGCTGGCAATTTTACAAGCAAATTCGATGCTGCCAATAATATCCAGGTTAGCAATATTGCCTGCAACACGCGTCACAAAAACATCGCCCAGCGTCATATCAAATATTAATTCAACAGGAACGCGTGCATCAATACAACTTAAAACAATAGCAATGGGATG
>MGXX01000016.1:3437-21935 GCA_001801515.1 Gammaproteobacteria bacterium RIFCSPHIGHO2_12_FULL_38_11 | reverse complement strand
CGGTGTCAGGGGTTAGTGCCATTTGAATATCATAGGTTGTTGCGTTAATGAATTTCACTTCGTCTTTAATGTCATAATAATCCTTAAACCCCGTCAGATTTAATAAAATATTTTTATTTTTTGTTTCGTGTTCTTTAAAATCCTGGATGACACCCAAAATATCATTGTCAATATACTCTGTTGATCTTGCATCAATCGTGACCTTGCTGTTATTGGGTAGCTTGTTCAGTGTTGCAATAATTGCGGCTTTATTTAAAAAAGTGACTTGCTGCGGTAAAATTAAACGCAATGCATGCCCTGATGTGTGTGTCTCGTTTACAATTGTAAATCCATTTTTGCTGTTGTGATGCAGAATAAAAGCAATACTGACACCTAAGCCAATTAAAATACCCAATAACAAATTCGTAAACACAATAGCAATAACCGTAATTAAAAAGGGAATAAAATAACGACTACCTTCTCGATGCGCCGCCCTAAATAATTTTACGCTGGCTAATTTGTATCCGGTATGAATTAAAATGGCAGCCAATGCCGCTAACGGAATATAATTAATATATTTTTCAATAAAAGTAACAGAAATAAGGAGTAAAACGCCATGGAGTATGGTTGATAATTTTGTTTTTGCGCCCGCATTGATATTAACGGAAGAGCGAACAATAACTGAGGTAACGGGTAATCCCCCTAAAAAACCAGAAGTGACATTACCCAAACCTTGCGCAATAAGCTCACGGTTTCGTGAGGTATAACGGTTTTTTTTATCGAGTTTTTCAACGGCTTCTATATTTAATAAACTTTCTAATGATGCAATAGCAGCGAGCATAAAAGCATAAAAATACACGTTAGGATTGTCAAGAGCGGAAAAATTAGGGTGTTTAAACTGAGACAAAAATTGTGAGATTGTTTCGCTTATAGGAATATTAACAAGATGAGACGATCCATTTAATGCCATTTTTGGGTCAAAGGAGCGAAATAAGGCGTTAATAAAAATTGCAAATAAAACAACAATAATTGCGGCAGGAATAATTTTAGCAACTATTGGAAAACATTTTTCCCAAAAAAGTAAAATAGACAGTGAGGTTATTGTAATGATGATAGCGGTTATATTGAGATGGTGAAAAACACTTAATATTAGCGGGATATTTAATGTTTCTTCTCCTGCTTTTAAAAAACCATGTATTATGTCAGTATCTGAATAATAACCAAATGCCAGTGGTATTTGCTTCACAATAATTAAAATACCAATAGCTGCCAATAACCCTTGTATGACATTGGTTGGAACGTAATTCGCAACAAAGCCAATGCGCAAAAATCCAGCAATGATTTGCATGGTGCCTGCGATAGCAAGTGCCAATAAAAAAGTTTCATAGCTACCCAGTTGTGTTATAGCAGCAATAACGATGGCGATCATGCCGGCAGCAGGTCCACTGACACTCAGTGAGGACTGACTGACAAATCCAACAATAATCCCCCCAATAATCCCTGTTAAAATCCCTGAGAAAAGCGGGACACCGGAGGCAAGTGCTACCCCCAAACAGAGTGGAATAGCCACTAAAGTGACAACCATGCTGGATAAAATATCAGATTTTAGCGTTTTAATTTCCATATTAGACCACCAAAGTTAAAATTTTCATGTAGAATTGGGCTTTCAAAAAAAGGAGCTGTAATCGTGCTCAATCATTTTAAACGACTCTTTCCCTTACTTCTATTAATTTTTATTGATTCTTTCGGCTATTTTGTTGTTATCCCTGTTTTATTGGAAATATTTTTTAAAACCCATTATGGTATTTTGCCTGAAAATACAAGTATAACCATGCGTGATTTTTTAACAGGCTTTACAATCTGCTTATCAACATTCACGGCACTCATTGCTGCACCCTTTGTGGGCAATTTTTCTGACAAATACGGGCGTAAAAAAATATTACTAATCTGTTTAATGGGTGTTATTTGTGGATTTGTTTTACCCATTATTGGAATATTAAAAAAGAATGTGTTTTTAATTTTATTAGGTCGCGCAATAGGCGGCGTTGGTTCATCCAGCCAACCCGTTGCACAAGCCGCAGTTGCTGATTTATGCAAGGATGATGAAAAAGCTTTATTTTTAAGCTTCATCGCTTTGATGATGACGTTGCCGATTATGCTCGGCCCGCTGGCGGGTGGTTATTTATCTGATAGGCATTTAATCAGTTGGTTTAATGCAACAACGCCTTACTATTTGGCTGTTATTATTAGCACCATCAGCTATTTTGTTATTTTCTTTTTTTTCAAAGAAACGATGTCAATCAAAACACATGCAAAAATATTCAGCGTGCAGGACGTTGTTTTTGGTTTAAAAAAAGCAATAAAAACGTATCATATTGGCGCCTTATTATTAATATTTTTCTGCCTTGAATTGGGGTGGAGTCAATATTACCAAACCATATCTTTATTTTTAATGCAACAATTTCATTATTCAGTTCAAAAAATCAGTTTGTATATCACGCTGATGGGCACTTTTATGTCTTTGGGGTTAATATTTTTATACCCTGTTTTAATTAAATATTTCCCTGTTAAAAAAATTATGCGTGCAAGTATATTGTTTGTTTTACTTGGTTTATTATTTTGCGCACTGTTGCCAGCGTATCAGCTATTTTTTGTATGGTGTATTGCAATTTTTACAGGTACGGCTTATGTCAGTTTACTGACACTTATTTCCAATCAAGCACCTCAAAATCATCAAGGTTGGATTATGGGTTATGCCAGCACGATATTATTTGTTGCTTGGTTAATGACGGGGTTTAATGGCGGTTTATTAATTTCAGTCTACCCTACATTACCACTCTGGATTGCAGTGGGCGCATTGGGGTTGTCTTTCTTGGCGTTATTTTTTGATGCGGCATGAAAAAAATGCAAACGGTCATTGTCAGAGTATTCATCACGATTACGTTTTCGTTGCGCAGGAATAAGTAGACGTAAATGCCAATAGGTATACAGTCTTATGCAGTCTTCAAAAGAAATTCCAGTATGTCCACCGTTATTTTTTTCAAAATAAATGACGGGTTTTTTTATTTTTTGCAATGCGCGAACCATGGAATAGGAATGATGGGGATGTACGCGGTCATCTGTTTTTGATGATTGAAAAAACAGTGAAGGATAATTCACCTCTGCTGTGATGTTATGTAGCGGCGAATACTGTGCGAGTGCTTGATGCGATACTGGGTCATCCGGATTGCCGTATTCAGCCAACCAACTGCGTCCAACCCCAAATTGATGGTAATGCAGCATGTCCAATATTGCAACATCACAAAAAACAGCAGCAAATAATTCTGGGCGTTGTGTGCAACATGCTGCAACCAGTAGTCCACCATTACTTTCACCTGTAATCCCCAGGAATTCAGGGCTTGTGATTTTTCGATTAATTAAATCTTCTGCTACTGCAATAAAATCATCAAAACTATTTTGTTTGTATAACTGTGATCCCATTTTATGCCATAGCGGACCAAATTCACCACCACCCCGTATATGCGCATGAACGTAAAGAAAGCCTTTTTCTATCAAGGCAACGCTTTTAGATTTTAAGTAAGTTGAGTTTAAATAATCTGCAAAACCACCATAACCTCTGAGTATCGTTGGATTTAATCCATCGTGTTTTAAGCCCGTTTTCCCAACCACATGATAAGGTATTTTTTGTCCGTCTTTGCTTTGTGCTTCCAACCGGCGAACAAAATAGCGTGAAGATGGAAAATAATCGGATGAGCGCTGTAATACTGTTAAGCTTGTATCAAGCGGATTGTAAGCATAGAGATATTTTGGATGTGTAAATGTTTCAAAATAAAAAAGCAACTGATTATTATCAATAGAGAGGGGCGTAACATAGCTATAGTCTTCTAGAATTGGAATATTGTGTGTACGAATCCCGTTGGACGAGGGAATCACATGCAGTATTTGCATACAAAGATTATTCAGAATGAAAAGATAAACGTTATTTATATCGCAAAAAATGGTTTCTATTTTGCTTTGTGTGTCAGCTTCATACCAAACCTGCAAATCTAATGCGCTTAATTGTGCCCTCGGATTTTTTTTAAATTTTTTTAAATTTAGCCCGATCAACGTGTTTTTTTTAAAAACAGTATTTTCATCTACTTGCCAGTTTGAATTTATTTTGATAAGCGCGGTGTTTTGATAAACATCAAGCAATTCAGCATCAGTGGGTATCGGTAATAAATAATAACGCGTGAGTTCTTTTTCGCACACTAAATAAAAAAACGTATGATAATAATCAATATGATCAACAAAAAACAAGTATTGCTTTTTTTCATTGCGCCAAATAATACTGCTCACCATCATGTGAGTAGGATCAACCTCAAATAGAATTTGCGCTTTTTGTAAAGATTGTTTTCGATGTAGTAAGCGGATGGTGCGAGGATAATTGGACGTTGTCAGCGAATTTTCACCGCATTCAGTGGCAAGCAATAAACTTTTTTTTGAATACCAGGTGATATCAGAGTTTGCTTTGGGTAGGGAAAAACCATTGCTAACAAATTTTTTCTTTTTGATGTCAAATTCACGTGCAAAAAAAGCATCGGATCCAGCTTCAGAAAAAGTAATGAGAGAGACTATTTTTTTGTTAAAGATTTCATCGTGAACTGTTAAAAATTCCCAGTCTTTTTTTTCTGCTTTGGTATATTCATCAAGATCTAATAATGTTTCCCATTCTGGGTTTTTTGAACAATAGGATTCTATTTTAATTTCCTGCCATAATCCTTTTGGATGTTTTTTGTCGATCAATATCCTTTGATATAAACCATTTTTACTGAGCCATATTGCATCTATAAATGTATTTTTCTGAGCTGCAATTCTGCATTCCTTATTGAGTTTTCGAAATGTAGCCGTTTTATCCAAGGTTGTGCGCACTATTTTATTTTGTCTTTTCTTCCATTTTGTTATGACATTATTATTGACTGCTTGAAAATCTGTGATTCCTTCATCTCGCATAACACCTCCTTGTGTTATTAGAAATAAATAATTATCGCCTTTGACGTTTTAGCGCTGGTTCGTCCGTATCAGATTTAGTGGTATTCTTGGATGCTTCTTTAAATGCGTTATCATTGGCAGAAGCGCTGATAGAAGTGCATGAGGATGATCTTGAAAAAAAACCGCTGGTGTTGGATGCGCTGGAAGTTGTTGTTGTCGATTGGGTATCTTCTTGGATAGATGAAGCTTCTTCAGGTATATTAAAACGCTCATGCAGCGTATTAACTAGGCTTTCTTTTTTTTCGACAACCGTTACAAATCGATTCAATAAATCACTGTGCCCCTTTTTAAGCTCGTTGTAGAGCGTTTCTATGCCAAAATCATTTAGTGGCTGTTGGTGAGATTCCTGTATTTTATTTATTGTTGTTATTAGCGTTGAAATAATATTATTAAGTGTTTTTCGTCTTTCTATTTTTTGTTTTTCATTACAGTTGTCTGTTGTTTCTTCAAATTTTTTCCATAATTTTTTAAGCCCATTAGCATTTTCATCAAAAAGAATTTCCAAGGTTTCCAGATCATTGATTATTTGATTGTACTCATCTGTTATTTGATCGACGCCTTCTTCATCCCCATCTTCTATTGCTTCAGCAAATAGTACGCGTTGAATTTCTTCTCGTTTTTCCTCTGCTGTGCCCTGCGTGGGTACGATGCGCAATAGGGCATTGCAATGTGCTGTTATTTCATTAAGATTGAGCGTAATTATTTCTGTTTTCTGTAGAATATTAAGGTATAACCTATTGAGGTCTGCAAGCTGTAATGCCGAGTATAAATCCTTATAGTTATTATCAGCTATTACTAGTTCTTGTGTAGCAGTATTGAGCGCGGTGCTTATCTCGTTTTTTCCAGAAAAGCAAACACTAGGATGTCTAAATGCACTGATTAAGTTATTTATTTTTTCTAATAAAGTTTTTTCTGGATCAAAAAAGTTGGGTCTCATTAGTATTTTCCTATATTAATTATTTTATTTTTGCGCGTTTTGGTATTGGCTCATCCGTGGCATCACTTGAGAGATCATTATCGGATGATGCGGGGCTTGAAGAACGACCTCTCGATAAACTGCTGGTGTCTGATGTAGCGGTTGAAGAGCAATCTTTCGATGAACTACTGGTGGTTGATGTGCTGTCAGAAAAAAAGCTGCTTCTGTTATTTCGGCTAGCCGGTGAACCGGGAGGAGATGCATTGGCTAATCGGTTACTTTCTTTTGCTAACGCTCTAAATTTTTCTTGTGTGCTTTTAAATTGTTTAAAAATTTTTTCTTGGCCGCATTCAATTGCATCCATCAAAATATTTAATTCAAACGTATTGGGTGGTAATTTTATTTTTTTTTGTAATTGGCTTAATTCCTGTGTTGTATAAATAATAATATTACACAGATCGTCTAGTCGTTTAGAGGCGCTTTTGTCACTGCATTTCTTGGATAGCGTATTGTAATCCCCCCATGATTTGACGAGTGATTTTTCAATTTCCGTAATTTCCTGTGTGTGTTCATGGAGTTGGTTTAATTGTGTTTTACAATTTTCTACAGCAGCCGCTTGATTTTGTAACATGCGTTGAATATCCGGGTCTTGATGCGGTATTGTCGATAAGGTTTGTTGAAATGCTTGCTGATAATGTTGCCTGTTAGCCTCTCGATTGGTTTCCACCCATTCGGTGACCTGTGTTCGGTCTCTCATGCTATTGGGGATAGGGCATGCATTTAGGATTGAAAAAACGGCATTAGCAGTAGCAGTGGGTGCAACACGCATTAAAACAGCAGCCTGTGATGCGCCAGCATCTCTTTCTGCTGAAATATTAGTAATAAACTCACCTATGGTATCTGCACGTGTTGCCATTGGTCTAATATGCCGTGAAAAATTTTGAATTGCTGTTTGCATTTCGTTTGTTTTGCTGTCAAATGTTTCACAGTCATTTATAATTTTCTCCCAAAGCGCATAAAGTGCTTTCGTATAGTCTGCAGTTTGTAAGTTTTTATATTTTTCTTGTGTTGCTGCAATAGCAACACGTGCGTCAGTTAATACTTTGATTAAGGCTGTTTTTGTATTTAAATTTTTTGCAAATAAAGGGGTGTTGTTATTGATTTTGTTAATGGCAGTATCAATTTTCTCTAGTAAAAATTTTTCTGGTTCGATAAAAGCAAATTGCATATTTTCACTCCATGAAAATAATGACATTTCATTTAAACATGAAATTATTGACAAATGCAATCCCATTTTTTTGTTTGTGTTTACTTAAAAAACGTGTAACGATAAAAGCACGTGTAATATGCATAAAGGATTTATGCTTATGTCTCGAGATAAATTTCCACCTGCTAGTGTCATTCCTGAAACCACTTTACTGAAAATACCTAAGCTTTTACTGGATGATGAAAGTGACGTTCAAGCGTGTGCAAAACCAGTTGTTCAAACGCCGTTAATGCCGCCGGTAATTGCACCAGTGCAATCGGAATCATCGCAGCAAACGCAAAAATCGCCTGCTATACAAGCACAAAAATCTTCACAACCTGTTCTTTTGCCTTTTGCAGAAAATGCCGAAAACCAGTATGGTCGTTATGTGCCAAATAGTTTAATTGTTTCGCATTTATTCCGTAAAAGGAATACGAATGAAACAAGTCAGTTTGCAATACCGCCTACAGGTGTGTATGAAGTGCCTGTTGTGAAACCTTTAATGAGTGAACTCTGCGAGTATACGCTGCCAAATGGCAATCCCGTATTGTACGGAAAAACGGAAGAGGGTATCGACATGGTATCTACTCGTTTTTACGAGTTAACGATTCAGCATGAAGAGGATTCGCCAGTTGATTATGTTTTTTATCCGCTATCACCATTAAAAGGTAAGCGGCTGCCGTCTGAACCAGCACATGTGAAACGGTTTAGAGATACTTCAGAGGCAAAAAAAGCGATTGAAAATACAGCGCCCTATATAAAACCCGGTAGGTTGCGTGTTGTCAATGAAGATATCCCTAGACGTGCAGATACACCGAGAATACCAGATCAAAACACGGTAATGGGCATGTCTGCTGTTAATGTCTATCAGGAAGCGCTTAAGAAATATAAAAATATTTTGACCGATGAGGCAGCTGAAATCATGGAGGTTGCATCGAATACATTGTGGCGTGGTAGTACTATTTTTGAAGCGCAATTGAGACCAGAGCATTTGCATCTCTTAGGTTATGGGTATTATCCCATGGAAATCAGTGATAAAAATCCCCATTTGTGCGGTGAAAATAGCACGCCACAACGTATTGGAAATTTAGGGGCGGCAAGAAGATGCGATAATACACGCATGATGATAGCAGAACGCACGGGAGAACGGATTATTCGTCGATACGCAAATGCCGAAGTGGAAATTGGGGGAGCATTTGCAATGTTGTTAGATACCGAGGTGATCAATACAATTTACTATTGGGTAGAAATAGTCATAAAAGATTTTCGCGTTCGATTCACTCAAAAAATTGATGCTTTTGAAAGAGATCCACAATTTTCAAAAGCAAGCGATATGGCAATGCTTGTTGAAATTCTTTGTATGATGATACAAAATATTGCGCCCCTATCAATTCAACATGTCAATGTTGTTAACGTGAACGCTATTACTCGTTTTCCCAGAAGCTTTTTTTCAAGAAAAAAGAATAGGGTACAAGAAAATAAAAAAAGAGCGCGTGAAGAAACTGTGGTGATGCCAGCATCCGTTACGCCTGATCTTCTGGGTGATGAGGTCACTGCATTATTGCATCAATTAATGGAAACAGAAGCACAAACAAACGCCTATGTTTTATAATGAAAATGACTGATGATTAGGGACGTGCACGGAATAACTTTTAAAAGTTATTCCGTGCACGTCCCTTAAGTGCATTTTTTTCTATTCGGGCGGACTTTTCCTCTGACATTTCTGAATCTGAAGACCAAAAACTATATTCTACCCGTGTTCTTTTATAATTTCCTGGACGTCTCCAAGGTGTGCCATCTGGCAGTTCAAAATGAAATTTATTTTTATATTCTTCTTTTTTATTGTTTAAAAATTCATTAATTTCTTTTGCATCGCATAAATTAAGGGGACATGCTGGAATATCACCTGCCGCATTTTTTGCGTATAAAAAATCATAAATGCTTTCGGGTACTAAATGCTTTTCAAAAAAAGAAAACGTGTTAAAAAATGTTTGATAGCAGCCAGAATTTGCAGCAAGATGAAACAACGTATTCTTTTTATCGTAAACACAAAATGCTTCTCTAATAATGTCTTTTTGATAAAATTCAATTATGGTTGATTTGCCTATTCGTAAGTTTAATACGTCAATTAAAAGATCAATATTATTTTTTTTGATGGGGTTTTGATTGAGCGGTTCAGAAGACAGCCCGCACATTAATTTTATCATGCCCCAATTTTTTGATGGCAGCAGCGCATAAGCCGTTGTCTTCACAAAGTCTTCTGGAAACTTATTTTCACTTAAAGCAGTGCAAACAAATCGTACTATTTTTTGATTTGACATTTTTACAGCATATTGTGTAACCAATGTAATTAAATTTTTTGAAAAAACGGCCGGCGGCATTATTAAAATACATCTTTCAATAAACGCATGATCATTGGTTTTGCCTTCAGTAATTAAATAATTAATTGCGTTTAATGCAGATAACTCGGTTAGTTGAGTAGATTGCAATAAATGAATCGTTGTCTGATCAGATTTATTTATAATTGATCGTTTGATGGCATTAAGCATTTCCGTATCAGAAACTTGAATGACTGAAAATGCCCATTCTCTGAATTCACCATTTTGTTGTGAGGCAATAAAATCAAATGCATAAGTTTTATTTCCAAATTCAGTATGATAAAAGCACGCAGTAAACTCATTATCTTGTTTGTTAGAAAATAGTATGATTTCACGACTGAAATCAATATTTTTTGATAGCAATAGGCATTCCTGCAGTATCCTAATTCTGCGCTGAATATCGTCTGTTATTGTGTATAGCACGTTTGAAGGAAACGCTTGCTGCAAAACAAGTGTTTCATTTTTTTGAGGATGATAAAATGCTTTTTCAATCAGTCTGTGTATCAGCACATAGTATCCAAATGGATAATCAAGGGTAACTAATAATTCAGGGAAAAGACGTTTGATTAAATTAACACAATTTAATTGCTCGCCTGCCATTTCCTCTATGGTTTGATAATTACATTTCCCGTATAAAAAATCATTCATTACTGTGTCAAGGTTATTTGCATACATCGCTAACTTTTTTTCAAAGCGTGCTTCCAATTTACTGCAATGTTGCGTAATCATGGATTCGCATGCCACGGGAAATTCATTTCCAACCGTAATAAGATAGTTATAAATAGTATCAAAGATCTTATTATTTAAGTCCTCTAAATGTTGATTGTTGAGTTTAGCAGAGAGATTAATGAGAAAGGGCAGATGATGAATGGTTTGTGAATGCTGATTGGCGCAGAGTTTATAAATTGCTTCAGAGGTGATCTGGTGTGAAAGTAAGAATTCGGGTGCAATGTGTACGTAAAAAGGATTTTCTGTGATGGCAGCCAACAGATCGGGATGCGGCCCGTAGTCTAAGCAAAGTGGATAGGAATAGGCTGAGCCTATACTGTTGAGTAATAAACAGGCATGAAAGTAATTGATTTCCCCTGTTAAAATGCGCAGGGGTATTTCATTTAGGAAATGCTTTTTATGTTTCGATTTCAGCAAAATATCATAGATATTGGCGGCAATACCCTTATCTCGAGAATCGCAGTTTAAAAGTATTTTAATGAATTCAAATTCAAAAAGTTGAAATAAAACTGAGGCGTATGTTTCGTAGTACGGCGTAATAAAAATTTTATTTTCATCTTTCTGTGCATGATGAATAATTGGTTTGGTGTGTAAAAACGTATCACCCATGAGGTTGTAGGATTGATATTTCCCTTGCTTTGAATGGTTGATGAATCCCCGTAATAAACAAGCAGTATTCACGAGCTGTGCTAAAAATGCTTGTGTTGTCTCTGAGCCATGCTGTATTAAAGCGTAGGTGCGCGTAATACTGGCAATATCAGCGATATTATATTGAAAATAGTGATAAAGTAATTTCGATTGCTTAATTGATGTTGGACTGACTTTTTTATCAAGTAGAAAAATAATAAATGCGGCAAATTGATGCGGTTCGGGTAAATAGGCGTTTCCCATGACAATGATTTCTTGAAATGAAAAATCATCAGGCAAGGTTTCATTGAGTAATAAATACCAGCAGCACAGTGCTTTTTCCTCATAATCATCAATTGTTGTTTGTGTTATAAAGTAATTGCTAAGATCTCTAAAACAGTTGGGCGAAGTACGCCAATTTTCAGGTAGGGGTGGGTTTGCATTAATATAAGTTTCAGCAAGTCTTAAAGTTTGAAGCGCTGATTGTTTTTTTTCCGGCGGTATCTTAGAAAAGACTGTCGATCGTATTGTGCGTTGTATCGTATCGCGATCGTGTGAGGCAAGGATATTGGCCAGTGCCAGTAAATTTTCTTTATGTCGCATAGTTTAATTTCTTTGGTTGGGGTTCGAGCGAGTTGTATTGTAACGCCATTTTCAACTTCCCGAGTATTTTTTAAAATACAGTATGTTCTATTGTCGCGCTTTGTGGAATAATGTCCTCAGCTTTTTTAACCGAGGATGAAGACAATGGAAGATAAAAGTAAGGCATTGGGTGCAGCACTTGCTCAAATCGAAAAACAATTTGGCCGTGGCGCCATTATGTGCATGGGTGATGAGAACGGTATGCGCGATATCGAAGTGATTTCAACCGGTTCGATTGGTTTAGATGCAGCTTTGGGAGTGGGCGGTTTGCCACGTGGCCGTGTGGTTGAAATTTACGGGCCAGAATCTTCAGGTAAAACAACTTTAACTTTGCAAACCATTGCTGCCTGTCAAAGAGCGGGGGGCACTGCTGCCTTTGTCGATGCAGAACATGCGCTTGATGTTATTTATGCAGAAAAATTGGGTGTGGATGTTAAAAAATTATTGGTTTCACAGCCGGATACTGGCGAGCAGGCTTTGGAAATCACTGATATGTTGGTGCGTTCAAATGCGGTTGACATGATTGTTGTTGATTCCGTTGCCGCATTAACACCACGTGCTGAAATTGAAGGTGATATGGGTGATTCTCACATGGGTTTGCAAGCACGACTGATGTCGCAAGCACTGCGTAAATTAACGGCAAACATCAAAAAATCAAATACTTTAATTGTATTCATCAACCAAATTCGCATGAAAATTGGCGTGATGTTTGGTAATCCAGAAACAACGACGGGCGGTAATGCATTAAAGTTTTATGCATCAGTTCGTTTGGATATTCGTCGCACGGGTGCGATTAAAAAAGGCGAAGAAATTATTGGTAATGAAACACGCATTAAAGTTGTGAAAAATAAAGTGGCGCCACCCTTTCGCCAAGTTGATTGTGAAATTTTATATGGTCAAGGTATATCACGTGAAAGTGAATTAATTGAATTGGGCGTTACGCAAGGTATCATTGATAAAGCAGGTGCTTGGTATAGTTATCAAGGCGCACGTATTGGTCAAGGCAAAGATAACGTACGTGAATATTTAAAAGAAAATAAAGTAACAGCCCAGGAAATTGAGGCGAAATTACGTCAATTAATATTTTCAGCTAAACCACTTTCTATTGATGCTACTGCGAAGGCAAAAGCCGAAGCTGAAGAGTTTGAAGTGGCGTAATATATTTGGCTCGTGGCTCCGCGGAGGCTACGAAGAACGCAGTAGAAATTTCAGTTTGAATTTCATTTATTCGCTGCGTAGCCTCCACTCGCTAACGCTCGGGGCTCTGAGCTAATATTGTGCTTATGACAATATCTTATGACAAAGCAATTGACTTACTTTCCAGGCGCGAACATTCTCGTCTGGAATTAAAGCAAAAACTCATGCAACGCAATTTTTCAGAAGAAGAAATTAACGTCACCCTTGATCAATTAATTAAAAATAATTTTCAAAGTGACGAACGTTTTTCTGAAAGTTATGTTCGCCATCGTAAGCAATCTGGTTTCGGCCCTTTAAAAATTACCGCGGAATTAATTGAGCGCGGGATTACTAATGCGCTTATTTCAGTAGTAATTGATTTAAATGCGGATGAATGGCGAGAACAAATGATCACACTTTGGAAAAGAAAATTTTCTGATGCCTCGAGAGATAAACCGAAGCAGTTTCGTTTTTTATTGTCGCGTGGTTTTTCTGCCGAAATGATTAGGGACGTTTTGTTTATCAATTAGTACCTTGTTATTGTCGCGTTATAACGTCTAAAATAACACTTACAGATTTTTATGCAGGCAACATTATGAAAACCACCACCCTGACTAGCAATGAACTACGCACTGCGTTTATTCGCTATTTTAATGATCATCAGCACACAAGCGTACCGAGTAGTTCGCTTGTGCCGGCTGGTGATGCTACTTTATTGTTTACCAATGCTGGGATGGTACAATTTAAGGATGTATTTTTAGGTTTAGAAAAAAGGCCTTATACACGTGCTGTCAGTGTTCAGCGTTGCGTCAGGGCTGGCGGAAAACACAATGATTTAGAAAACGTAGGTTATACAGCACGTCATCACACTTTTTTTGAAATGCTCGGTAATTTTAGTTTTGGTGATTATTTTAAAAAACCGGCAATTGAGTTTGCCTGGCATTTTCTAACAAAAATTTTAAAAATTCCCTCGGAAAAGTTATGGGTAACTGTTTTTAAAGAGGATGCTGAAAGTGAAGCAATTTGGCTAAATGAAATTAAGCTTGATCCAAACCGTTTTTCACGCTGCGGAGAAAAAGACAATTTTTGGTCGATGGGTGACATTGGCCCTTGTGGCCCTTGCACAGAAATTTTTTATGACCACGGGGAATCTGTTGCTGGTGGACCCCCTGGCTCCCCTGATGAATCAGGTGATCGCTATACGGAAATTTGGAATTTGGTTTTTATGCAGTTTAACCGTGATGCGGGTGGTAATTTAACAGCTTTGCCAAAACCATGCGTTGATACGGGAATGGGGTTGGAGCGATTGGCTTCTGTCATGCAAGGTGTGCACGATAATTACGATATTGATTTATTTCAAAATTTATTACATGCATTATCAAAATTGGTTCATTACAACGATTTAAAAGCAACGCCAATGCGCGTGATAGTAGATCATATCCGTTCGGCTTCATTTTTAATTGCCGATGGGGTAACACCTTCAAATGAAGGGCGTGGTTATGTGCTTCGTCGCATTATTCGCAGAGCAGCACGTTATGGCTTTAAACTAGGAGAAAATAACGCTTTTTTTTATCGCATGGTTGTTCCGCTTGTGAAAGAAATGGGAGAGGCTTATCCCCAATTAATAAAATCACAAAAATTAATTGAAGAAGTCATTCATCAAGAAGAAAAGCAGTTTTCCATGACATTATCAAAAGGATTGAAAATTTTAGATAAAGAACTAGAAGCGTCTCATACAAAAATAATTGATGGACAATTGATGTTTCAATTATATGACACCTATGGATTTCCCCCTGATTTAACCCTCGATATTGCAAAAGAACGTGATTTACAGTGTGATTATGTCGGTTTTGAAGAAGCGATGTTAAAACAACGTGAACAATCACAACAATCCCAACAGTTTAATCGTGAGCAAACACAACAGCTACATATCAGTGGTGAAACAAAATTTACGGGCTATGAAAAAATGCGTGATGATGGGCTGGTGATGATTTTATTGCATGATTTCAAGCCAGTTAATATCCTTAAAAAAGGCGAGCAGGGTGTTGTCATTTTAGATCAAACCCCTTTTTATGCAGAATCAGGCGGGCAAATGGGTGACAAAGGTTTTTTACATTTTGATGGCGGTAGTTTTAAAGTAATGGACACGCAAAAAAAGGGTGCTGTCATTTTACATCAAGGCCATGTTGTTTCGGGTGAAATAAATATTGGTGTTAAGGTTAATGCCGAAGTGGATTTGTCGAGAAACAGTACGCGCTTAAATCATTCTGCAACGCATTTATTGCACGAAGCTTTGCGTCAAATTTTGGGTGAGCATGTTGTGCAAAAAGGCTCATTGGTGGATCAAAAGCGGTTGCGATTTGATTTTGCGCACACTACTGCATTAACACAAGAGCAGATTTTTTCAGTAGAACGATTGGTAAATCAACAAATTTTAAATAATCATGCATTGCATACCAAAATACAAACATTGGAAGATGCTAAACGAACAGGCGCCATGGCATTATTTTCCGAGAAATATGCCGATTCAGTGCGTGTGGTGAGTATGGGGAATTTTTCAACGGAAATTTGTGGTGGAACGCACGTTGCACGAACAGGGGACATTGGCTTATTTAAAATAACCTCAGAGTCTGCTTCCGCTTCCGGTGTTCGACGCATTGAAGCGGTGACAGGAATGGAAGCTTTGTTGTGGGTTGAATCGGCTGAAAAACAATTACAATTTATTTCAGATGCCTTAAAAACATCGCGTGAAACACTGGATGAAAAAATAACGCAACTGCTGGAGCAAAATAAATTATTATCAAAGGAAGTGGCCACGCACAAACAAAAAGCAGCGCATCAAAGTACGGATCAATTATTATTACAAGTAAAAAAAATAGCTGATATTTCGGTATTAATTGCTGAAATTAAAAATTCAGATCGTGAATCGTTGCGACACATGGTAGATGAGTTGAAATTAAAATTAGAGCCCTGTGTTATTTTATTGGCAACGGTTGTTGATGAAAAAATAATTTATATCGCCTCAATTAGTAAGGACTGTGCATCAAAAATTTCTGCGCCTGATTTATTAAAAGCGGCTGGGGGTAAAGGTGGCGGAAGACCGGATATGGCGCAAGGGGGAGGTGATGATCCGTCAATATTGCGTGCTTCGTTGCAGCATGCGCATGATTTTGTACAAAAATTAATTTGAAATTAATTACAAACTTGACTACCCCCTTTGAAAAACATGGGTATCTACACAAGTCAGAAATGCGATGAACTTGGAGTTGAGACACGCGTTCCGCTTTTGTATTTTTCAAGATCATCTTCTTCTGTGCTGTCATTGTATAGAGCATATGCTATTCTTTCACAAAACAGGATTATCCTTATGGCACTCATCATCCAAAAATTCGGCGGCACCTCTGTTGGCACACTTGACCGCATTCGTCGCGTGGCAGAAATCATTTCTGAAGCAAAACAAGCGGGGCATGATGTGGTGATTGTTGTTTCTGCGATGAGTGGCGAAACAGATCGTTTAATTCAAATGGCGAATCAACTTAGCGTTAATCCCAATGCCAGGGAGTATGATGCCTTGGTTTCAACGGGTGAATGTGTTTCTGCCGCTTTATTGGCTATCGCATTGGCAGAAAAGGGAATTTCAGCCTGTTCATTAACGGGACGTCAAGCACGCGTTTTCACAACAGAAGCGCACCGCCGAGCACACATCACCCATATTTCAGTCGATGCAATTAAAGGCTTATTAGCAGAAAATAAAATTCCTGTTGTCACTGGTTTTCAAGGTGTGAACGCTATGGGGGATGTTACGACATTAGAGCGAGGCGGTTCAGATACGTCGGCTGTCGCGTTAGCCGCTGCATTAAAAGCCGATGAATGCCAAATTTATACAGATGTTGCAGGCGTTTATACATCTGATCCGCGGGTTATTACTAATGCACGATTATTAGATCGCATTACCTATACAGAAATGTTGGCGCTCTCGAGTTTGGGTGCAAAAGTATTGCATCGACAAGCAGTCGAATTTGCAAAAAAAAATCATATTCCCGTCAGGGTATTGTCGAGTTTTGAATTAGGCACAGGCACATTAATTACAGGTGTTGATGTTGTTAAAAAACCCTTTGTTTCAGGTGTAGCATTAGATCGTCGTCAAATTAAATTATCTATTTTAGGTATTCCGAAAAAAAATAATGGACTGTATTATTTTTTAGAATTCATGAATGATGCAAATTTTGATATTGATATGACGGTGCAAAATCATTCTTCTTCTGAAGACACGGTTGATTTTATTTTTACCGTGCATTGTGATGATTATCAAAATGCCATTTCTTTTTCTGAAATAATTGCAAAAAAAATTGAAGCGCGTGAAGTGATTGTCGATGACCAAATTGCTAAATTATCCTTGGTTGGTTTGGGAATGGAGTCGCATGCGGGTGTTGCTTCGAAAATTTTTCAAACGCTGGGTTCGCAAAACATCCCCATCTATTTAATTACCTCAACTGATGCAAAAATCTCAACAATCATTGATGAGAAGCATTTAGAAGCAGGGGCGCGATTGTTACATGGCGCCTTTGATTTGGGTGTCTAATCCGCGTTTCAGTGCTATTTATATTAGAACGCACCCGGAAGGGTGCGTGCGGCCTGCGCGATAAGTCATCCTCCAAAATACGATTCATACAGTTTTTTATGACACAGTTTTTTATGAAACCTAACATAAAACTTTTTATCGTAATAAAATAGCAGGTTTGGGGGAAATTGCACTACCGTGTTTTTGTATGAGCCATGCTTGTCGCGAGATTCGCACGCACCCTTCCGGGCGCGTTTCGGTGATAAATATATAAAATCAAGGCTGAGCTCAAGCTTATTGCACCAAACTTACCAGAGCAGGTGCAATTAGAAAACACTGCTTTGGTATTATTTAACGCTAAACCTGCCAATACATTAGTTAAGTATGACACTGCTGGTCTCTGGCTGATTGCGCACAGTGTTGAACACAAAAGAAATAATTTACTTAGCGCTGCATTTGATGCAAATCTTGATGGTGTGAAACACATTATTGAGAAAACCCATCCAGCAAATCGCAGTGCGTTATTATCTACCCCCGCAGACGCAAATTATCCAGAAACAGAAATACACCTTGATACGGCATTTAAAGTGGCATTGGCCACCGGTGATGAAGAAATGGCCCAAGAAATAGCACAACATCTTGAGCTAGCCGAAATTGCACGTCAATTTAAAAATGTATTTGGACCTGATTTTACCGCTTTTCTGAAGCAACAAGAAAAAGAGGCTGGAGAATTATTCGAAGGCCTCGAAGCGGCATTTAACGGTGCAACACCAACAGAGGTGCAAAACACGCTTAATCAAGTGCCTAACGCGCCCTCTGCATTACAACAAAAAATCGCAGAATTTAAAACTAAATTAGAAGATTATGTTAATAAAACACGTCCGCTGCATAATGACTTTATTCTTGCTAAAGCGTATGTGATTTATGATAAAAATTGGAGTCCGTGGTTTCTTAATCAACTTTGTTTATTTTCGCAACGGGTCATTGGCCTAATTCAAGAGTCCTACCTTGAAACCTCTGAAAAACGTTCGATGGACATTGCAGAGGGTCTTTATAATCGCGCGAAGAATATTGTCAAGCATCTTCCTGCGCGTCGGTCTCTTCTTCTGGCTGGTTCTGCTACTGATATTCGTTCCGTAGTTGATTTGGGTTCTCGTTGTTGTATTAATATATACGGATATCTCTGCGAGCCCCACCCCGCTACCGCGTATGG
>MGXX01000016.1:2079-3421 GCA_001801515.1 Gammaproteobacteria bacterium RIFCSPHIGHO2_12_FULL_38_11 | reverse complement strand
GTCTCACGCCACTGCTTCTTTACAAAAATTGTGTCGAGCAAAAACATCAGCTTTGAAAAACTTAGTCGTGTCGAGCAAAAACATCAGCTTTGGAAAAAACTTATTGCGGTCGCGAAATTCATCAACCACCCACCCAGTTTCTCGGTGATGTAAGATAGAACAATACGTGTCAGTCGTGCCTCCGTGCCTTTTTCAAGAAAAACACGGTATTGATGCTAAAAATAAAACTGCTATCTTCTCAGCATGGATAGAACAGGAAAACAACCACGAATCCACATACCAAATACGATTCATCATGTGATGATTCGCGGCAACAATCGTCAACAAATATTTTACGGAGATGAATATTTTTCTTATTTTATTCTGCTACTAAAAGAAAGCACTGAAAAATTTGATCACAAAATTCTTGGCTTTTGCTTAATGACTAATCATGCTCACATGATTATCCATATTCACGATTCATCCCTATCAATGATTATGAAAAACATTAACTTTCGATATGCGCGTTGGTTAAATCAACGGAGAAAGCGCATTGGACATTTATTTCAAGGAAGATTTAGGTCACTGCATGTGGATAATGAAGAGTATCTTATTTATTTGTGTCGATATATTCACCTAAATCCTGTCGCTGCGAAAATGGCCGCTAAGGCAGGGGATTATTTGTGGAGTAGTCATCACTATTATTTTTCAGAAAATCCGCCATCATGGATGAATATTGACTTAATACTCTCAATTATTTTTAAAAAGACAAATTTAAATTACAATAATTTTATATGCCAGGAAGTAAACCGTGAAAAATGGAAGCCGGCAATTTATATTTCAGAAACTGGAGAAATAATTAATAATAACGATGAAATTAAAAATTTAGAAAAAAAAAATATCGCGGATTCAAAAATACATCGCCGAAAACTACCTCAAGAAGTGGTATCGGCGATTGTGTGCTCTAATTTAAACATTGAACAAACAAAATTATTTGGGCGTTCAAAAAATCATATACTCACCAAAAAAAGAGCGTTATTAGCAAGTTATTTAGTTCGTTATTCTGATGTGAATATTGTCAGCCTAGCCAAATTATTTCAAATAACGCATGGCACGTTATCAAGGCAACTTAATCAATTAACTTCAAACCCAGAAGTTGTGTTTTCAAACGAGCTGCTAAAAATAATCGAACATGCGCTAATCAACGTAGAAAAACAAAAAAAGGCACGGAGGCACGACTGACATGCTTCATTTTCAAAAAGGCACGGAGGCACGACTGACATGCTTCATTCCGATAAGCTGATGCAAGAATCTGCGCTCGAAACATTACCCTACTGGCTTACGCTTTCGCACGCCAATATCG
>MGXX01000016.1:1138-2071 GCA_001801515.1 Gammaproteobacteria bacterium RIFCSPHIGHO2_12_FULL_38_11 | reverse complement strand
TTTCATTCTGCGAAAACGATTTGCGAGGCTTCCACAACCTCGCTGGCACAACATCGATTAACCCCGGAACAAATTGCGAAAATCAAACACCCTAATCATCTGTGGATTGAAAAAGCGATGCGCTGGCAACAACAACCCAATCATCATGTTTTACGCTGGATGGATGACACCTACCCTGCTTTATTAAAAGAAATTGTTGGAGCCCCACCCTTGTTATTTATTGAAGGTGATATTTCATATTTATCGCTACCACAAATTGCGATCGTGGGTAGCCGTAATCCTACGCATACGGGATTAGAAACCGCGCAAGAATTTGGATATCAACTGGCAAAAGCGGGATTAATAATTACGAGCGGGATGGCGTTAGGCATTGATGCAGC
Organism: Gammaproteobacteria bacterium RIFCSPHIGHO2_12_FULL_38_11; assembly: GCA_001801515.1. The sequence continues at coordinate 1,691 of MGXX01000016.1, read as the reverse complement.
TAGCCATCAAGGTGCTTTGGCGGCAGATGGGAAAACGATCGCAGTGCTCGGCAGCGGGCTTTCAAATATTTACCCCAAACGACATTATAAATTGGCTGAAAAAATTGCAGAACAGGGATGCTTGGTTTCAGAGCATTTACCCAGTGTGCCGCCCCTACCTGAGCATTTTCCTCGACGAAACCGCATTATCAGTGGATTGTCGTTGGGGGTCATTGTGGTGGAAGCCGCTTTAAGAAGTGGGTCATTGGTTACCGCAAGATATGCGCTTGAGCAAAATCGTGAAGTCTTTGCTGTGCCCGGCTCTATTCGCAATCCAACCGCTAGCGGCTGTTTAGCCTTAATTAAACAAGGCGCTAAATGTGTGGTGACGCTAACTGATGTGGTCAATGAATTACCACTTAACATCCAGTTAACAAAGAAAAAATCTTCAAAATCACTGAACTGTACACTTGATCCCATGGCACAGCAGGTGCTAGCCTGTATCGAAAACACGCCGACAAGTGTTGACCAAATCTGCATGCGCAGTAAACTATCGCCGCGATGCGTAAACAGC
>MGXX01000016.1:0-1105 GCA_001801515.1 Gammaproteobacteria bacterium RIFCSPHIGHO2_12_FULL_38_11 | reverse complement strand
ATCACATGGATCGCGAAAACCCAATTGACTTAAATGATAGCGCATTGGTCAATGATTTGAAGTCTGCCGGCTTTCATGCGCATATCATCGGGAAAGCATTTTCTTGGTTGCATGATCTGGTTGCTTTTGCAGATCAACAAACTGCCCCTTCTGCGCACTCTTTTCGCATCTTTAGCATAGAAGAAAAACAATTGCTGTCTGAAGACTGCCGCGCTTTCATTATTAATTTAGAGCAACAAAAAATTTTAACGTCACACACACGCGAAATTGTGATTCACTTGGTGCTCACGTTAATGCATGAGGGCGTAGATTTACATTTATTAAAATGGGTCACTTTGATGGTTCTCTTTAATATTCCAGACAATGAAAATGCATTGGCCCACATGGAGTTTTTAGTGCTCTCCGATAATACCTTAGACAACGTACATTAAGGATTGATTGCGATGTCTCATTATCTTGTGATTGTCGAATCGCCGGCAAAGGCAAAAACGATCGAAAAATATTTGGGTAAAAGTTATCGTGTGATGGCATCCTACGGTCACGTGCGTGATTTAATTCCCAAAGAAGGTGCTGTTGACCCTGATGATCATTTCAAAATGAAATATGAAGTGATTGAGCGCAATGCAAAACACGTTGAGGCTATTCGAAAGGCGTTAAAAAATTGCGATGGGATTTATCTTGCCCCCGACCCGGATCGTGAAGGAGAAGCCATCGCCTGGCATCTTCAACAAATTTTAGAAGAAAAGAAAGCGCTCAAAGGAAAAATTTTTTCGCGCATTGTATTTCATCAAATCACCAAAAATGCCGTGCAAAAAGCCATCGAAAGCCCGCGCGATATTTCGATGGAATTGGTCAATGCACAACAAGCACGTCGCGCATTGGATTATTTAGTTGGGTTTCGTTTATCACCTTTATTATGGCGAAAAATTCGCCCGGGATTATCCGCGGGGCGCGTGCAAAGCCCAGCATTACGTTTAATTTGCGAGCGTGAAGCAGAAATTGAAAAATTTATCACGCAAGAATATTGGACGATTCATGCTGATCTGCAAGCAGAAAAACAAAATTTCAATGCACGCTTAACGCATTTGGAAGATAAAAAAGTAGA
>MGXX01000015.1:13055-15702 GCA_001801515.1 Gammaproteobacteria bacterium RIFCSPHIGHO2_12_FULL_38_11 | reverse complement strand
AATATATTGCGCACAAAAAACCGATTTATTTGCTGGGAATCAGCTTTGATTCTGAAGCAAGAAATTTGCATGATTTTTTGAGTGAGGCGTATAAAATATAAAGCTGAAATACTGTGGAGATGATTTGTGAGACTGGTTTTTTCCAAAGCTGTTCCCTTGTTTATATTTTTGGGGATTTCACTGAGCTTATTGATTAGGGATGGTTATGCTGCATCTCGCCACGTGCAACTTTCAGAAACAAGTCACACTATCGCCATCAATGGAAAAAAAATTGCCTATAAAGCGACTGTTGGGGTTATGCCGATTTATAACAATAAAAAACAGTTGATGGCCACCATGTCCTATATTGCTTATGTTACAAATGAGGGGAAAAACAGACCTGTTACTTTTGTTTGGTGCGGGGGTCCGGGCCAGTCATCACTTTCAGAAAATTTTTATCTTTCAGGCCCTAAAATTTTTAATCCAAAAACAAAAACGCTAGATAATAACCCTCAAACATGGCTGCGATACACTGATTTGGTATATATCGATATGGTGGGTACGGGATGGGGTCGTCCTGTATCAAAAGCATTTGAAAAAGAAATTTATTCGACAAAAGGCGATGCATTTACTTTCACAAAATTTATAGAAAATTATTTAGAACAAAATAACAAAATCAATTCACCCATTTATCTTGTTGGGGAAAGCTATGGTGGTACTCGAGCTGTATTGGTTGCAAAAAATTTATTAAAAAATACGATTGCCATTAATGGCATGATGCTATTTTCGCCTTTGTTAAATAGCTATTATATGCATCCTGCTATTTTTGGCAATGACATGCCTTATGTGCTATCGCTCCCCACCTTGATACGTGCTGCTTTATATCATCACAAATTAAATCCTAAATTTCAAAATAACGCTCAAAAAACCATTCAGGATGGTGTTAATTGGGCTTTAAATCAATATCCCGCATTGTTGTTAAAAGGTGATAATTTGAGTCAGCTTGAAAAAACGGATTTAGAAACTAATTTGAAAAATTATACTGGTTTAAGTGCAGAATTGATTCGCAATAATCATTATAGAATTTCCACAGATATTTTTTATAAAAATATTTTAGGAAATAATAAAAAAATAGATTATCTTGATACGCGAATAGAAGATTATTCGGTTCCGTTTCATAATCAATACTTTGTAATGAGCATAAAAAGCTTAATGAAAAGCCAATTGGCATTATATCCCGTTGCGATACATTATATTAAAAACAGATTGAAATTTTCTGATGCTATGGGTTACATTAATTATAAATATCCTAATGGATGGAAATCTGATTCGCAATATAAACAGGTGTTATCTATATTGCGCAGTGATATGATCATTAACAATCATATGAAATTATTTGTTGGATTAGGATATTTTGACGCGGATATACCGTATATGACAAATGTTGTTGCTATCAATCAATTGTTACTTCCAGAATTTATTCAAAAAAACATAGTCGTATATTGCTATGACGGTGGACATATGTTTTATCTCAATAATATTGCAATAAGAAAAAATTTAAATGATGAGGTTGAAAAATTGTATTTGGTCAGAGTGAGGAGCCCGTCACATACCTGAAATTTCCTGATAAATCTCGATGATTTTCAATGTGATAAAAATTATTTTTCTTGAAAATATTAAAAACCGAATTTGCCTGATTAAATCCATGCTCGATGATTAAAATGCCGTCGGAATTTAAATAATTTTTTGCTTGCATGACAATTTTTTCAATATCATCTAATCCTGTTTTTCCAGAAGTTAAAGCGCTTTTCGGTTCAAATTTTAATGCTGACAAATGCACGTCATTTTCTGCGATGTAGGGCGGGTTAGAAATAATCATATCGTATTTTTTATTTGGCAAAGCAGCACACCAATCGCCCTGATAAAAATTAATATTTTTTACAGTATATTTTTCAGCATTTTTTTTCGCAATTTTTAAAGCGTGTAGCGATTGGTCTGTTGCATCTATTTTCCAGTTTGGTTTTTCAAGTGCTAAGGCAATGGCAATTGCGCCTGAGCCTGTCCCTAAGTCGGCTACATGAAGTGCATCGCTGTGACTATATTGTATTATATAATCAATTAAACATTCTGTTTCTGGCCGCGGAATCAGTGTGTCTGGCGTAACAACTAAATCCATTGTCCAAAAAGGCTGGTGTCCTAAAATATAAGCGATGGGTTCGCCGTTCATTCTGCGCTTGGTTAAATTATTTAATATTATTTCGCTTTCGGATGATAATTCCTTATCGAATGAAATTAATAATTGTGTGCGTGAGATGTTTAATACATGTGTTAATAATAATTCAGCGTCAAGCCGCACGCAGGCTGCCGCCCGCGTTTCTGTGCTATTTGATGATAATAATTCCGCATCTAGTAATTGTTGCGTGATTAGGTTGCGATAATGTGCGATTTGCATCACTCGCCCAGCTCCGCCAACTGCTCCGCCTGAAATTCACGTGTTAATGGAACAATAATCATATTTAATTTTCCTTGCATGATATCGTCCAGCTGATACAGCGTTAAATTAATGCGATGATCGGTGACGCGTCCTTGTGGAAAATTATAAGTGCGAATACGTTCAGATCTGTCGCCACTGCCCACCAAACTTTTTCGTTGTGCTGATTGTTCCGCT
>MGXX01000015.1:9334-13044 GCA_001801515.1 Gammaproteobacteria bacterium RIFCSPHIGHO2_12_FULL_38_11 | reverse complement strand
TAATCCACTGGGAATATGCGTAATGCGAATGGCAGAATCGGTTTTATTAACGTGTTGTCCGCCAGCGCCTGATGCGCGAAATGTATCAACACGCAAATCTGCGGGATTAATTTTAATTTCATCAATGGAATCCTGCTCGGGCAAAATCGCAACCGTGCAAGCAGATGTGTGAATACGACCTTGTGCTTCAGTTGTAGGAACGCGTTGTACGCGATGTGCGCCTGATTCAAATTTTAATTGTGAATAAACGCCTTGTCCTTCAATGCGCACAATAATTTCTTTGTAACCTCCTTGATCGCCATCGCTTGCTGATACAACTGAAAAAGTCCAGCCCTGTGTTTCGGCAAATCGGCTATACATGCGAAATAAATCACCTGAAAATAAAGCAGCTTCATGACCACCCGTTCCTGCGCGAATTTCTAAAAATACGTTGCGATCATCGTTAGGATCCTTTGGCAATAATAATAACTGTAATTGTGTTTCAAGGTCAGCCTGAGATGTTTTTAATGTGTTTAATTCTTCTTGGGCAAGTGCTTGCATTTCCGCGTCATTTTCTGTGAGCATGTGTTCTGCGGCAAGAATGGCTTTTTCGTTTTGCTCGAAATGTGTAAAGCATTTTACGACTTCTTCCAGTTGCGCATACTCTTTACTTAAATCACGAAATTTATTTTGCTGAGCAATAATGTCAGGATCGCTTAATAATGCATTGATTTCGGAAAAGCGATGGGAGAGGGTGCTGAGTTTGTGTTTAAGTGATTGTTTCATTTTGGATTACTCCACGCGCTTATTCATAGTTCGAAGAAAGTCTTCATAACCCGCAGTGTATCACATTGTTCATCAGATGCTGCTTCGCGTAGTCTAACCGTTGGATGATGCATAATTTTATTAACCAATTGGTGACTAAATTGTTGGAGTACAATACGGGGATCATGACCTTGTTGCAATTGCATTAATGCTTTGTTTTGCTCTTCTTCTCGAATTTTTTCAAGCCGTTGACGATATTCGGTAATAATATGACGTGCATGAAAGACACGCATTTTCTGAAAAAAAAGTGACGCCTGTAAATCAATCATGGATTCTGCTTGCTTTGATGCTTCCGCTCTACTTTTTAAATTTTGTGTAATAATGGTTTGTAAATCATCAATATTATATAAATAAACGCGATCAAGTTGCGCAATTTCAGGTTCAATATCACGCGGCACCGCTAAATCAATTAATAGTAAAGGGCGGTTTTTTTTATATTTTAACGCACTTTCAATCATGCCTTTTCCAAGAATCGGCAATTGACTTGCTGTTGCAGAAATCACGATATCACTTTCTTTTAAATAGCTTGGTATATCTTGAATGCGAATCGCGTGTACTTGCAAGGTATCAACCAGCACCTGTATTTTTTCTACAGTGCGATTTGCGACAACAATTTTTTTTACGCCTAGGCCTTGTAAATGGGCTGCAACCAATTCAATGGTTTCGCCTGCGCCGATTAATAAAACGCGACATGAAGTGAGTCGTTCGTAAATTCGTTTTGTTATTTGTGTGATCGCATAGGCAATTGAAACAGAGTGCGCGCCAATACCTGTTTCGGTGCGAATTTGTTTGCTGGTTGAAAAAACCGCTGGAAATAAATATTTTAATTGATTGCCGATGGTTCCCGCTGATTGTGCAATGTGCCACGCTTGTTTCATTTGTCCAAGCACCTGCGGTTCACCGAGCACCATTGAATCGAGTCCGCTGGCAACACGCATGATGTGCCGCACGGCATTAATATCATGATGTGTGTAACAGTGTTGATAAAAATCATGATCAAAAAATGTTTTTTGATGCGCTAACCAAAGATGTAATGCAGCGGGATCTGTTGCGTTGGTATAAATCTCTGTGCGGTTGCAGGTGGATAAAATAACGGCTTCATTGACCGCGGGCTGTTGTACTAAGTTTTTTAGGACTTCAGGCAATTGCGTTGGGTCAAACGCCAATTTCTCGCGGATACTGATGGGGGCTGAATGATGGTTGATTCCAAAAACAAGGGGCATGGTCTTTTTCTGTGTTTTATGCTTAAGTTGGCGGTATGATATCAAGTATATGCTGCAAATAATATCGTGCTTTTTTGTTGAAAATCGTATTTTTTTTATGTAGCATGTTTGTAATATATTTTGTATTTCGAGGGCGATATGACATCTTTGGTTTCTATTAGGTTAAATGATGACTTATTTCGAGAAATGAAAGCTAACGCGCAGATGTTGCATTTATCTCAAACTGATTACATACGTAAAGCGATTGAGATTATGAATGATGAAATAGTCAAGAAACAACGAAGGCGAAGACTTAAAGAAGCGAGCTTGCTGGTAAGAAAAGAAAGCATGAAAATTAACGCTGAATTTAGTGAAGTAGAGCATGACCCAGAAGATTAGGAAAGGTGAAATATGGCTAGCGAACCTGAATCCAAATAAAGGCGTTGAACCTGGCAAAACAAGGCCTGTTTTGATTTTGCAGGATCAAGCGTTGTTAGACGTTTTTCACCCTTCCACGTTGATTGCTCCGTTAACAACAAATCTCATTGAAAATGCTTATCCTTTGCGCGTTAGAATTTGCACGCAAGATAAATTAGAAAAGGATTCTGATCTCTTGATGGATCAAATTCGCGCTATCGACAATAAACGATTTGTGCGTGGACCGCTTGCTATTCTTGCCGGTGAACAATTACGTACTATTTATCGTGCTGTTTATGAAGTGATGGGAATGGATTTGTAATGATAAAAAAATGCTTACTGATTTGCGGGGTCGTTTTATTATCTGGTTGCGTACGCTTACAAACACCGGTCGCATCAAAGACCTTCGAAGTTCAAAATATTTTTTCTCGTCAAGTAAAGCTATCAAAAATAAATAACTGGAAAATTCATGGTGCATTTAGCATTGCGCAAACAGGGCAACAACCTGAAATTGCCAATTATGTTTGGAATCAAGTGAATTCAGAAAATTATCGTATTGAAATTAGTTCTGCATTAAATTTATATAGTGTTGTTATTGTATGTCGATCGGGATTGGTGAGCTTATTAAAAAACGGATCGCAAAGATTCAGTGCTAAAACACCGGAAAAACTCATGGAAAAAGCATTGGGTTGGTCGTTGCCGATTAGTGAATTAGATAACTGGATTAAAGGTATGCCGGCTGATGGAAAATATAAAGCAAAGTATGATGTCTATGGGCATTTAATTTTATTGAAACAGATGGGCTGGACGGTGCAGTATGGTTCCTATAAAGCAAATAAAAATGTGGATTTGCCGCAGATGATTACTTTGCAAAGAACAGGTTTGTTTGTGAAGATAGTCACAAATCAATTTGACAGAGCATGAGAAATAAGTAGAATAGCTTTTCCATTGGGGTGTCGCCAAGCGGTAAGGCACCGGGTTTTGATCTCGGCATACCCAGGTTCGAATCCTGGCACCCCAGCCAAAAACAGTTACAGGTTATCAGTACTGATCCCCTTAGCTAATAAAGTTTGATATACTTTCCCAATCATTAAAAATAAAAGGGTCATCTTGTGGCTGAAGTCAGAATTTTTAGCGGAAGCGCAACACCAGTATTAGCACAACGCGTTGTCGAATATTTGGGCGTAACGCTCGGCAAAATAATGGTTGGCACATTTAGCGACGGTGAGACCCGCGTTGAAATTCAGGAAAATGTGCGTGGCCGTGATATTTTTATTATTCAATCCA
>MGXX01000015.1:0-9313 GCA_001801515.1 Gammaproteobacteria bacterium RIFCSPHIGHO2_12_FULL_38_11 | reverse complement strand
GATCGTCGTGTGCGTTCATCTCGTGTTCCTATTTCTGCAAAAGTGATTGCTGATATGATGGCGAAAGTGGGCATTACACGATTAATTACCGTTGATTTGCATGCGGATCAAATTCAGGGCTTTTTTTCGATTCCCGTTGATAACGTTTATGCAAGCCCATCCATTTTGGAGCAACAAGGTATTTTATTTGATTACCCAGAATTAACGGTTGTTTCGCCTGATGTAGGGGGTGTTGTGCGTGCGCGAGCAATTGCAAAACGCTTGCATGATACTGATTTGGCGATTATCGATAAACGACGTCCTGCGCCCAATCAATCGCAGGTCATGAATGTGATCGGAAATGTGAAAGACCGTAATTGTTTGATCGTGGATGATATTGTCGACACAGCGGGAACGTTGTGTCATGCAGCAACGGCATTAAAAGAGTGTGGTGCGAAAAAAGTAGCGGCTTATTGTACCCATCCTGTGTTATCGGGTCGCGCGATTGAAAATATTGAACAGTCGGCCTTGGATGCGTTAATCGTAACCGACACGATTTCTTTATCTGAAGCAGCGCAACAATGTGCTAAAATCAAGCAGGTTTCGTTGAGTGGTATGCTCGCTGAAACTATCTCGCGTATCACGACGAATGAATCGGTGAGTTCTCTATTTGAGGATTGATTGTAGAGCCCTAGATTTATCGCGTCTTAGATCGCGTCTTAGACTGGTAATTTCCTCATAAATCGTTACAATACCCTCTCTTAAAATTAACACTGGAGTACGTCATGTCAGTTTCATTTGAATTCGAAGCACAAGCGCGCACAACGACAGGTAAACCTGCAGCACGCCGTTTGCGTTTAGAAGATAAAGTACCTGCGGTTGTGTATGGTGCTGGCAAAGAACCGATGCCTATTACCTTGTCTCATAACAAAGTGATTAAAGCACTCGACCACGAAGCCGTTTATTCGCACATTTTAACGTTAAAAGTCGATGGAAAAGCTGAAAAAGTAGTTTTGAAAGCGTTAATGCGACACCCGGTTAAACCCAAAATTATGCATATGGATTTTTTTCGTATTAACATGAAAGAAAAACTCACGATGCGCGTACCGCTGCATTTTGTCGGCGAATCAAAAGCGCCAGGTATAAAAGACATGGGTATATTGTCGAAATTGATTACGCATTTGGATATTGCTTGTTTGCCTGATCATTTGCCTGAATTTATCGAAGTGGATATTGCTGGTTTAGGAATTGGTGATTCGATTCACGTTTCTCAAATTACACTGCCGCAACACACTACATTTGCGCATGCATTGGATGAAGATCATGATCAAGTAGTTGTCAGTATACATGAAGCTAACGCTGAAGAAGTTGAAGAAACTGCTGCGCCGGTTGCGGTTGAAACAGTCATCACAGCACAAAAAACACCTGAAGAAACTGCTGCTGAAGATGCGAAGGCTGCTAAGGACAAAGCGAAAGAAAAGTCCAAATAGGCTCAGAACCCCGAGCGTCAGCGAGTGGAAGCTACGAAGCACACAGCTGAATTTCATGACGCTCTTGCCTCAGAGCCTCGAGCGTCAGCGAGTGGAAGCTACTTATGACTCAAATCCAATGTATCATCGGTCTCGGCAACCCAGGCTCAGATTATGCCAAAACGCGGCATAATGTTGGCGCCTGGTTTGTTGATTTTCTTGCAGAAAAGGAAAATGCGCCGCTTCGACTGGAAAAAAAATTACGCGGTATGCTCAGCGAATTCTTATTCAACCATCAAAAATGTTTTTTATTTAAACCGACAACGTATATGAACGAAAGTGGTTTAAGCGTTTCTGCATTATTAAATTTTTATAAAATCCCTATTGAAAATGTTTTAGTTGCTCACGATGAGCTAGATTTTGATGCAGGCATTGCGCGGTTAAAAAAAGGCGGTGGCCATGGTGGTCATAATGGGTTGCGCGACATTATCCAAAAATGTGCTTCGGCAGATTTTTATCGTTTGCGTTTAGGTATTGGTCATCCTGGTAATCGAGATGATGTGGTTGATTATGTTTTAAATGTGCCGAGTAAAGATGATCATCAAAAAATTATTATGGCGATTGAAGATTCAACCCGGGTTATTCCTGAATTATTGTCCGGTGAGATTCAAAAGGCGTTTCATCAGCTGCATTCGGATTAAGGGAGAAATTTATGGGTTTTCAGTGTGGCATCGTCGGTCTTCCAAACGTCGGCAAATCAACCTTATTTAATGCATTAACCAAAGCAGGTATTGCTGCGGCTAATTTCCCATTTTGCACAATTGAACCGAATGTCGGTATTGTGCCTGTTCCTGATGCGCGTTTGGATAAAATTGCTGCCATTGGAAAATCACAGCAAATTGTGCCCACATCAGTAAAATTTCTGGATATTGCAGGCTTGGTTGCGGGTGCTTCCAAAGGCGAAGGGCTGGGCAATAAATTCTTAGCGAATATCCGTGAAACACAAGCGATTGTGCACGTTGTTCGTTGTTTTGATAATGATGATGTTATCCATGTTGCCGGAAAAATTGATCCATTATCTGATATTGAAGTCATTAATTTAGAATTAGCATTAGCTGATTTAGATGCGGTTGAAAAAGCATTACAAAAAAATCAAAAAGATGTAAAGCGAGGCGATAAAGTTGCTTTAGAAACGGATGCATTATTACAGCGTGTGAAAAAACAATTAAACGAAGGCAAACCAGTCAGGGCGTTAACATTAACAATCGAGGAAAAAAAATATTTAGCAGGGTTTCAATTACTCACTGCAAAACCTGTGTTATATGTTGCGAATGTCGATGAAGCAGGATTACAAGGCAATAAATATTCTGATCTTGTGAAAAAATTATCAGATGCGGAGCATGCGCAAATTGTTTTATTGTGTGCGCAATTTGAGTCTGAATTAATTGATTTATCCGAAGCAGAAAAAAAAGAATTTATGGAAAGTGCAGGTATCGAAGAACCTGGTTTGAATAAATTAATTCGCGCAGGATATGAATTATTGGGCTTGCAAACGTATTTTACGGTTGGCCCAAAAGAAGCAAGAGCATGGACTATTGAAAAAGGATTTACAGGTCCGCAAGCAGCGGGTGTGATTCATACCGATTTTGAACGTGGCTTTATTAAAGCTGAAGTTATGGCCTATGAGGATTACGTTAAATATAATGGCGAAGCCGGTGCTAAAGAGGCGGGTAAATGGCGCCAAGAAGGCCGTGATTATATTGTCAAAGATGGGGATCTTATTTTGTTTCGGTTTAATGTCTAATCATTTTTTATAAAATATACCTTTATTTTTTATCGGTTTATGATAAAATATAGGTTTATTTTATGACGGATGATGCTTATGCGAAGATTTGCTCTAGATAATATGAAAAGGTGGTTGTGTTCGATAACACGAAAACCAATGGTGCTTCGTGGTGCACGACAGGTCGGAAAAACATGGTTAGTACGCGCGCTGGCAAAGGAAACAGGTAAGCAGCTTATTGAGCTCAACCTTGAAAATCAGCGCGCATTGGCGATTCATTTTGAAAGCAATGATCCAAAAACCATTATCTTGAACCTCGAAAGTGTGTTTAAAAAAACAATCATTCCTGATCAAACGCTGTTATTTTTAGATGAAATTCAAGCAACCCCTGAATTATTTGCAAAATTACGTTGGTTTTATGAATTAATGCCAGAGCTTGCCGTGATTGCTGCAGGTTCATTGTTGGAATTTGTTCTAGAAAATCATGCCTTCAGCATGCCGGTTGGCCGCATCCAGTATTTTTTTGTAGAACCATTGGGATTCGAAGAATTTTTATTGGCAAAAAATGAAAATCATTTATTATCGGCAATTAAAAAAGTTACAGTTGAAAATCCATTTAATACAGCAATACATGACAAAGCAAATCAATTATTTAAAGAATTTATGATGGTCGGTGGAATGCCCGAAGCAGTTTCTACTTGGGTTGAAACGCATTCATTGGAATTATTATCTTCAGTGCATCATAATTTAATTAATACGTATCAAGATGATTTTTCAAAATATGCTGGGAAACTGAATATTACTTATTTGGAAGATGTTTTGCACGCCGTTCCAAAATTATTAGCACAAAAATTTATGTACGCGCATGTTAATGCGCATGCAAAACAAGCCAGCATTAAGCAAGCGCTTAATTTATTATGTAAAGCGCGATTGTGTCATTCAGTGCAAAAAACAGCGGCTAACGGCATTCCTGTGGGTGCTGAAATTAATGCAAAATTATTTAAAATAATTTTGATTGATGTGGGATTGGTTTCTACCGAGCTGGGTTTACAGTTACATCAGTTTCAAAGTATCGATGATATTTTATTAATTAATAAAGGCGCATTAGCTGAACAAGTCATTGGACAATTATTACGTTTATTATCGCCGCATTATATCGAACCGAAATTGTATTATTGGAATAGAGAATCACAAAGCAGTAATGCAGAAATTGATTATATTATTCAGGATAATCAGCGATTAATTCCGGTTGAGGTGAAAGCGGGTTCGGAAGGAACCTTGCGTTCATTGCATCAATTTATGCATGAAAAACCATGGAAAATAGCAATTCGATTTTATTCTGGCCCAGCACTTCGCAGTAACATTAATATTAAAACAACACAAGGTGATGTGGTTCAATATGAATTATTGTCACTTCCGCATTATTTAATCTCTGAAGTGTATCGATTCTTAAAAAATGAATCGGCGAGCGGAGCTTGACATCCATCGAGCATTAATGTTGCCGCAGTTTGCGATGTAACACCTGCTGCTTAAAAAACATCGCTGCTGGCAATGCCACTAAAATATATAAACAGCAAATTCCGGCGTAAGACAACGCACGAATGAATATCGCAGGGTCAATAATCACAATTAACATCGGCGGTAAAAAGGCAATGGCGGCAATCCAGATGCGATGCGATCCATGTTTTTCACGTTTAAAACCATCGGTTAATACATCCATCAATGATAGCGCAACACTTAAAAAACCCGTGACGGAACAAATAGAAATAAAAACAATGCTGATCGATTTAATAATGACATGATGTGTAAGTGCCGTTATTTCGCTCATTAATAATGAACTCGTGTTCGGTGAATTATTCATTGACGTTAAACCATGCGCCCCAAAACGTTGTAAAGACCCTTGAATAACAGCAATCCAAATAAAATATAAAATCATGGGGATAATGCTGCCGATAAAAATAACCCGCGTTAATTGTTTTTTATTATTGCCTAAGTAATCGCGAATGCTGGGTAAAATAGAAGCGTATCCAAATGAAGTAATCACAACAAGCCATGTGCCAAAAGTAAAATGCCAGTTTCCCGCTGCTAGGCGATGTAAGTGCGTAAAAGGTAGGACAGAAGCAATTAATAGCATGCAAATAATAAATTTTGTGCTCATTAAAAAACGATTGATAATATCAACTGAGCGAATGCCGCGGTAAACGATACCACCTAAAATAAGCGTTGCAAGCGTGGTGGCAGACCAGCGAGGAATAATGATATGCATATCGCGCGCTAAGGTTTGTAATAAATCGCCACTGGCACTTAGGTATGCGCAAATTAAACTGTAAAGCAACATTAAATACACAAACCATGTGAAAATTTTTGCAGTTTTTCCCAGTGTGGCTTCTGACATGCTGATAAAGTTTGCCCCTTTGGGCATGGTCAAATTTACCTGTAATAAACACCATGCCCCCAGTGACATTAACAACCATGCTGAAATAATCATGATGGACGTTAATGCAAAATGATATTGCGCAGTGACAATAGGTAAGCCTAGCATGCCTGCAGCGATACAGGTGCCGAGAATTAAATAAACGGAACCAAATTGTTTAAGCATATATCCTCAGTAGCAGTACGTGTTCCTAAGCAACGCACTATATCAAACATGATCGTTTTTAACTACAATAGAAAAGGATTCAATTCACAATTTAATGGAGTGATACAGTTGAGTACTACTGTTAAATTCAAACGAAGGCCGTCTTTTTCATTTTCTAAAAAAACTCATCAACTTGATTTTTTGTTTAAAAAATAGGGGAAAAATGCAAATTACTTTTTTAGGCGCAGCAGGAACAGTCACGGGCTCTAAATATTTATTAACAGTGGGTGACAAAAAAATCCTGATTGACTGTGGAATGTATCAGGGTTACAAAGAATTGCGTTTGCGAAATTGGGCTAAATTACCCGTTAATCCAGCGGATGTCGATGCTGTTATTCTAACGCATGCCCATATTGATCATAGTGGTTATTTGCCTTTGTTTGTGAAAAATGGGTTTAAAGGTCCGATTTATTCAACACCGGGAACAAAAGAATTGTGTGCGATTATGTTGCCTGATTCTGGGCACATACAAGAAGAAGATGCTTTTTTAGCGAATAAATACGGTTTCTCAAAACATAAGCCAGCACTGCCACTTTATACGCTTATCGACGCACAAAATACGATACCACAATTTGTTACGGTCCCGTTTGAAAAAACATTTGAATTATTTGATGATTTTAGTTTTACATTTTTATTTGCGGCTCATATTTTAGGGGCTGCATTTATTCGTATTCAACATAAAAATAAAATTACTGTTTTTACAGGTGATATGGGTCGAACACATGATCCAATTATGCGTGAACCTGCGATCATTGCTTCAGCTGATAATTTAATTATTGAATCAACCTATGGTGATAGAGAACACGGAACAATAGATCCCAAAGCGCAATTGGCAAAAATAATTAATCAAACGGCAAAACGAGGTGGGTCTATTGTTATTCCTTCGTTTGCAGTGGGACGCGCGCAAAGTATTTTATATTATTTATCCCAACTAAAAGCCAAAAAATTAATTCCTGATTTGCCGATATTTGTTGATAGTCCGATGGCGACTAGCGTGACAGCTATTTATGCACGTTATGTTAATGAGCATCGTTTGGGTTCAGATGAGTGTAGCCATTTTTGTGAAGTGGCAAAGTATGTTAATTCAGTCGATGAATCAAAAGAAATTGATACTTACAGCATGCCGATTATTATTATTTCTGCTAGTGGCATGGCAGAAGGGGGGCGGGTGCTCCATCACTTAAAAGCTTATGCGCCGGATCATCGAAATACGATTGTTTTTACAGGTTATCAATCTGCTGGTACGCGCGGGGCTAAAATTGTGAATGGAGACCGTGAAGTCAGAATTCACGGAAAAATGATACCGATTAATGCAAAAATAGTGGTGATGAATAATATGTCTGCACACGCTGATGCTGGTGAAATATTAAAATGGTTATCAAATTTTAAAAGTCCGCCCAAAAAAGTATTTATTATTCACGGTGAACCAAAAGCTTCCGCCGCTTTAAAAGAAAAAATTGAAAAACAATTTCATTGGAATTGCATTATTCCACAATATTTACAAACGGAAACGATGTGATGTGTGTCAGCAATCATTCTCTTGAATTAAAACGCTTAGGAACATGATTTTATATTATCACGCTGTTGCGACGCCTTTGAAAAACGTACATCGCCACCGGCAGCGCAATTAAAATATACAAACAACAAATTCCCGCGTAAGAAAGTGCGCGAATAAAAATCGCAGGATCAAAAATCACGATTGCTGTTGGCGGTAAAAAGGCAAATAGAGCGAGTAGTAATTTATTTTTCCCTTGTTTTTTAATTTTTGTCCCGTCAGATAAAAAATCAATTAAGCATAACGAAACGCCTAAAAATCCCGTGATCGAGCAAATTGAAATAAAGATAACACTTAATGATTTAACCGCGTTGCGATGCGTCAATGCGGCAATATTTGTCATTAATAAAGAATTGGTGTGTGGAGAATTATTCATTTCGACCAATGCTTCATGTGATAATGCGCCTTGAATAACGGCAATCCACACAAAATATAAAATCATGGGAATTAAACTGCCGATCATGACAACGCGGGTTAGTGCCTTTTTATTATTGCCTAAGTAATCACGAATACTCGGCAAAATAATGGCATAGCCAAACGCACAAATGACTACGAGCCAAGCACTATTGCTCCATTGTGTATTGCCGAGCGATAAATTTTTTAAATGTACAAAAGGCATAACAGAGCCAATGAGCAATAAACAAATAATTATTTTTGTGGTCATTAATCCACGATTTACTAAATCAACAGAGCGAATACCCTTTGTCACAATCCCGCCTAAAATAAGGGCGGCTAAAAGGGTGGCAAGAAAACGCGGAATGTTAATATGGACAGCGTGAAATAAATGTTCTAATAAATCGCCGCTTGCTGCAAGGTACGCGCAAATTAAACTGTAAAGCAATAATAGATAAACGAGCCATGTGATATTTTTTACAGTGTGCCCTAATGTTTTCTGCGACATGGAAATTAAATTCGCCCCTTTGGGCATCGTTAATGTCACTTGCAATAGACACCACGCACCGGTGGTCATTAAAATCCAGGCTGAAACGATCATCAGTGAGGTGATAAAGAAATTGTGTTGTGCGGTAACAACAGGCAAACCAAGCAATCCTGCGGCAACGCAGGTGCCTAAAATCAAGTAAATTGCGCCAAATTGTTTGCCCAAGGCATGCTCCGATTAAACAGACATCGTAACTGATGATGATGGAGCTTGACAATACCGGCAAGAATGGCCAGAATTTCGTTCTTCAATTAAGGCTATGTAGCTCAGCTGGTTAGAGCACGGCATTCATAATGCTGGGGTCGGTGGTTCGAGTCCACTCATAGCCACCAATCAATTAATCACAGGATATTTTGCGTATTGTTCCGCACGCCAGAACATTGCGCCGTGCACGCGAACAAGTAAAGATGATGGTCGCTGATGATGTCTCTCTTCCAAAGATCAAAAATTATTTGTCGCGTTGGGTTTATTGGTGGATGAAAACATCAAGCTGTTGGAATTATAACGAACTCGTTAACCGATACATTCATTCTTGTTGGAATCCCACTGCCAAAAATAGGGCGATGGGATTTTTTCAAATAGATGAAATTACATCATCGTGCAACGACGTTCAGGCCTGCGGATGCAAACACGCGCGGCCGCATAATAAGTTCTGAAAGGTTGTTGTTTTTGTTCGACATAAGTTTTGTAACGCACCCCACGCCACTCGTGGCGGCACGCGCAGCCCTCCCACGCATGCCGAGCTAGGCCAGCGCCCCACGCACCAAATATACTTAAAAATGAATCATTCCCAATACAAGAAGAAACTAGATTGCGAATATCACTACCATCCCAGAAAATAAATGAACGATGCGGCGCAATTTTTTTATTACCGAGGTCTTCAATGTCTTGCGTAAAATGTTGTAGCCAGCGTGGCGATAAAAATGATTGAATGCCGCCGATGATTTTT
>MGXX01000014.1 GCA_001801515.1 Gammaproteobacteria bacterium RIFCSPHIGHO2_12_FULL_38_11 | reverse complement strand
TCTCATTTTGAGATATATCAAGTATTATTTATATGGATTTATATGGCAACATAGCACGAATAGAGATTTTTACAATACCGTATTTTCTGATAGACTTCGATAGTATTTTTAAGAATTAATTCACCAAAAGGCACAAAGGCGTAGCCTGCCAAGGAGAAATTACATGTATTTCAAAAACATTCCAGTAATAAAATTCGAAGGACAACACACAGAAAACCCATTAAGTTATCGCTACTACCAAGCTGATAAAAAAATACTGGGAAAAACCATGGCAGAACATTTGCGTATCGCTGTTTGTTTTTGGCATACCTTTTGCTGGCAAGGAAACGATATTTTTGGCGAACCGGCCTTTAATCGCGAGTGGTTGAACGAATCAATCCCTTTAAAAATGGCTGAAAATCGCGCAGCAGCTGCTTTTGAATTTTTCACGAAACTAAACATTCCTTTTTTTACTTTCCATGATCGTGATGTGTCGCCCGAATCAAATGATTTAAAAATAACACAAAACAATTTACACCATATGCGTGATGTATTGGCAAATCATATGGAAAAATCAGGTGTGAAATTATTATGGGGCACAGCCAATTTATTTTCACATCCCCGTTACGCCGCCGGTGCTGCAACCAACCCGAATCCTGAGATTTTTGCCTTTGCCGCATCTCAAGTAAAACAAGCGATGGATATGACACTGCAATTAAAAGGTGAAAATTATGTATTATGGGGTGGTCGTGAAGGTTATGACACTTTATTGAATACCAATTTAAAAAAAGAATTAAATCAATACGCGCGGTTTTTACATTTGGTTGCTGAGTATAAGCATAAAATTGGATTTAAAGGCGCTTTATTAATTGAACCAAAGCCTTGTGAACCAACAAAACACCAATATGATTTTGACACAGCAACCGTTTATGCGTTTTTATCTAAGCATGGCCTAGAAAAAGAATATAAAGTGAATATCGAAGGCAATCACGCTACATTAGCCGGGCATAGTTTCGAGCATGAAGTGGCTACTGCTTACGCCTATGATTTATTTGGGAGCATAGATGCGAATCAAGGTGATCCACAATTGGGTTGGGATA
This sequence comes from Gammaproteobacteria bacterium RIFCSPHIGHO2_12_FULL_38_11, assembly GCA_001801515.1. The sequence goes on along the minus strand of MGXX01000014.1, from coordinate 7,773 downwards.
CCGATCAATTTCCAACGGACACACGCACAAATGCGGCTATTTTGTACCAAATTTTATTAAATGGCGGATTCACAACAGGTGGATTTAATTTTGATACGAAACTCCGTCGTCAAAGTTTAGATTTAGAAGATTTATTTTATGGCACGATCTCAGGAATTGATTCATTAGCAAAAGCGCTGGAAACAGCGGCTACCTTAATTGAGAACAAAAAAATTCAAACGATGAATGAAACACGGTATCAAGGATGGAGCAGTTCATTGGGGGAGGCAATTTTAAATCAAAAAATGGATTTGGCTGATTTAGATAAATATACAGCTGAAAAATCCTTAGCGCCCAAAGCCGTTTCAGGTAAGCAGGAGTTGCTGGAAATTATATTTAACTAACAACACGCTCAGGGCTCTGAGGCATGCTCTCGTGTATCATGAAACTCAATTTCCTGCCATCGCTCCATCGCCAATTCTAAATTGACACGCGATGGGGCAAGATAAGCTAATAGTCCAGCATTATCCAATGCCAAATAACGTGCGCATTCCGTTTTAAATGCTGCTAATTTATTTTTATCTTTAGAAGTAACCCAGCGTGCAGCGGCAGTGTCTGCTGTTTCATATTTGCATTGCACACCATATTCGTTCTTTAACCGGTAAGCAACCACATCAAATTGTAAGACACCGACAGCACCTAAAATAACATCGTTATTATTAATAGGGCGAAATACTTGGGTTGCGCCTTCTTCTGATAATTGAATTAAGCCCTTTAATAAAGCTTTTTGTTTTAGGGGATCCGCCAAATGTACCAAGCGAAATAATTCAGGTGCAAAATTGGGAATTCCTAAAAATTGTCCGTTTTCACCTTGTGTAAATGTGTCGCCAATTTGAATGGTGCCATGATTGTGCAAACCAATAATGTCACCCGCTAAAGCAATTTCAGTTTGTTCACGGTTGCCTGCCATAAAGGTGAGGGCCTGATTTATTTGCACGGTTTTATTTAAACGTGTTTGAAGTAATTTAATGCCTGGCCTAAATTCACCAGAAACAATGCGTAAAAAAGCGATGCGATCACGATGCGCAGGATCCATATTGGCTTGAATTTTAAAAACAAATCCAGAAAATTTTTCTTCGTCTGCATGAATGATCCTTTGATTTGTTTCGCGTGGTTGTGGGGCAGGGGCATATTCTACGAAATCATCTAATAATTCACGCACGCCAAAAGCATTAATCGCAGACCCAAAAAAAACAGGGGTTAATTTCCCCTTTAAATAAAGGTTAATATCAAATTCATCTGATGCCCCTTTAATTAATTCCATTTCTGTTCTAAATTGTTTTGCATCCTGTTCACCAATTAATGCATCAAAAGCAGGGTTATTTAACCCATCGATTGTTTCATGATGAGTAATTTCACTTTTTTTCGTATAATCATAAATAATTATTTTATCTTGAAGAAGATGATAAACGCCTTTAAACAATTTTCCCATACCGATAGGCCAGGTAATCGGTGTGCAGCGAATATTTAAAATACGTTCAATTTCATCCAGCAGTTCCATTGGCTCGCGCGTTTCACGATCCATTTTATTAATAAATGTCATAATAGGCGTGTGCCGCATGCGACAGACATCCATTAATTTAATCGTACGAGGCTCAACCCCTTTTGCTGCATCAATGATCATTAATGCAGAATCAACAGCAGTGAGTGTACGATAGGTATCTTCAGTAAAATCAGCATGACCAGGCGTGTCGAGTAAATTCACGACACTTTCGTTATAAATAAATTGCATAACGGAAGTGGTAACAGAAATGCCCCGTTGTTTTTCCAGCTCCATCCAATCAGAAGTGGCATGACGTGTCGATTTTTTACCTTTCACGGTGCCCGCCATTTGAATAGCGCCACCGAATAGCAATAATTGTTCGGTCATCGTCGTTTTGCCGGCATCGGGGTGTGAAATAATGGCGAAGGTTTTGCGTTGCATGAATGCCTCTGTTTATACGTGATACAACGAAAACCCAGGCAGGGTTTTCTTTAAAAAATCGCGGATAGCATACCAACGTGCATTGGCAATCGCTTGTAGTTTCTTCGCATTTTTACCTGTTAAAAACGCCGCTTTATTTTTTGCTAATCTTGTGTAATGAACACTGATCACATTCACTCTTGGATTATTTTTATAAACATGAGCAACATCAATCACATTTTGATTGGTATCATCGACAAAAATAATCGTGCGAATATTTTTTGTTTGTTTTGTTTTCTCCAATAATTGTTTAATCATTTCGCCTTTGTTTTGACCATCCACATAATAAATGCCGTGTAAATAGGCAACACGTCGAACAGGACTTTTATTAAACGGTTCTGGAAAATAAAAACCGGGATAGCTGATATGATTCTTCGATGTGTGAATAGCGTCTTTTTCTATGTAATGCAAAATATGATTTTGAGAAAATTGCCTTTCTGTTGAACCCGCTTGTGAATAACCACGCGCCGTTTCAACAAGCGTGACAACACCCCTATTATCTGCGGTTTTTAGCGTATCAGGAATTTTAGAATCAGTTAAAACCATTTGACTCATATCGAAAATTAAACTCGTTATTGCGATTAATTGCGGAAATTGATGCCAAACACGATCTTTACTGTTTAATGGCAAATTGTATTGCCAGCTAAACCAAGCTGGGCTGCCGAGATATTGGCAATTTGAAGGCGAAGGGCAGGGCATCATCGTTAACGTATCATCATCATCCAGCGCTAATAATAAATGATGTGGATGCTTGTTTTGTTCAATGAGTTGTTTTACGGTTGTAAAATTATCGGTGCTAATGATTTGAGACTCAGCGCAGACCGTGGAGGTAATTAAAAAAAGACTGAGAATAACGCATAAAAATTTCATATTTTTCCACTCCGCATAAACATTGATTTATCTTGCACGCAAGAATATCACAAACCCCAAAATTTGTTTACAGCGTATGTTTCTTACCTGTTTCTAATGTACATAAGCGTTGAAATATTATTAAAAAAGGTCAGTCAAAACAAAATAACTGTTTATTTTTCACTCATTTCTGGTAGGATGAACGTCATAGAAAAAACAGGCTTGGGTGTTTATGCTAAATGGTGAAGGTTATAGCAGTCTAATAAGTCAATATACTGCGCTAGAAGAAGGCGTGCAACCTCCTGACTCTCCAAAAGAAAGTCGCCTACTACTAAAGTCTGAAAAACAAAACAATCCCTTTATCATCAAAGTGGTGAGTAATGCGCTTAATTATGTAGCACAAGCCATTAGCACAACTGGCACAACGGTTATTATTGCCAGAATGTTACATGGTTTAGCAGGCGCTGCTGATTTAGCCAACCTTTGGCAATCTGTTGCGCGAAATGCGGTGGGTGGTGGCATGGTAGCGACCGCACAATATTTTACAAAAGATATCGGCAATAAATCCCTTTTACTCAGCAATGATTTAACCAGCGAAGAACGTGTCGCGCGTGAAACCACAATAGAGCGCGCAAGAGAAATTATTGCTGTTTCTTACGTGCTCACTGCGCTACTCACGGTTATGTCTATGACTGCTTTTGGACTTTCTTATTTCATATTACCCTCTGTGGCAGATGCAGAAACAGCAGACGCTACTTTTTTGTATCTCGTGTTATCCGGATTAGGCACTTGGCCAACCTTAGCGCTAAATACTATCGGACAAACTGCTTATGTGCGTGGATATTATAAATCCCCCGTCATTTCCTCTTTTGGAAACCGAATTCCAGCAGTGTTATTAAGTTATCTTTTTGTGAAATACACAGCGCAATTAAATAATATAAAAGGAGTAGGGCTGGGTAATGCGCTGGGCTCATGGTTAAGTTATCTTGCAATGGAAATATGGATGCGACACCAGTCAGAATTTTCATTTATGGAAATGAAAAAATTGCCTTTTTCAAAGACATTATTAAAAAAAGATTTACCGCCCATGTTTAAACTGTGGGCAATGATGGCGCTGCAACGCTTTTCAGAATGGGGGAATTTATGGGCAGTAGGCACGTTAATTGGTGCTTTATCGAGTGATGATTTAAAGAAAACGAATGCCAGCACGACGATCATAGGCATACTTGGTTTAATTTATCAGGGAATTGGCACGGCAGGTAATTTAACACTGACAACCGAAATAAAAATATTAGAATCCACTGATATCGATATTGACACCAAAAAAATTGCATTTCAAAAAATTAAATCAGATGTATTTAAGTTTTTACTGGCCAGTTTAGTTGCCAGCATTTCATTAGGCGCCTTCATATTTTCCTTAAAAGAATATATTGTTCAAGTGCTTGCTGATGATAAATCTCAAGGCTTTGAATCCATTTCTCAAGAAATTTTGTCTATCACGCTTCTTGCTCTTGTTGGGGATTCTGTGCGTATCACTTCAAGTAATTTACTAAATGCTTGGTATAACAAAAATGATTATAAAGCAGACAGGTTATTGGGGTCGGGTTTTTATAAAATTTTATTACCCAATATTGTTTCAATTATGACAATGACAGCCATTGGTATACCAGCCGGTTATTTCACAGGGTATTTATCAGGTAACGAAGAAAATAACAATAACATGTTAATCTGCATATTTTCTGCTCGTGCCGTAACGGTTTTTATAGCAGCCATCATCAATACGCTGCAGTTGTATCACGCTATCGCAGTCGATCATAAAAAACTTTTTCCCAATGAAGATGTCAATGAAACTTATTCAGCACGTTTTTTTACTGCGGTTAAAAATAAATGGGGATTCGCTTTGCCTGTTGGACGTGCAAGGAGCGGGTCTGCTGCTTCAGATGCGCCTTCAATGACAACGTATGGCGCAGCATTATCCTAGATTGTGGGATAATTTTTAAAACAATGGAGTGTTGGTATGCATCAAAAACGATCTTTATTATTTTTAAGTCTTGTGTTGTCGTTATTGACTTCGCAATCTATTTTTGCTGAAAAAGTATGCCAAATTCCTCAAAAACTCATGCTGCGTCCAACCGCATTGGCATATCAAAATGATCGGTTATATCTATTGGGTAGAAGTTACGAAACATTTTATTCAATTAATTTAAAAAATTGCCATGCGCGTTATATTGGGGGTGGAGAGAAAAATGGGTTTGTATCGCCCTTAGGCCTGGTTGATAATTCAAAAAATGGGCAGTGGATTGTACTTGATTCCGGCACAGGGATGATCAACATCAAAAATGGTCATATTAAAGGTATGTTGGGGAGTAAGATGCCTGATATGCTTAGCACAGTTACACCTCTTGAAAACGATCCACAATCCTTTATTGCCATTGCGGATCGTGGTGTTTATAAAATAAATCTTGATACGGGAAAAGAAACAGTTATATCAGATACAAGCCATGGCGTTGGTCCATTAATGCAAAATCTTCGTTCGGTGACTGTTACACAAAATCATATTTATGCATTGGATTATCACCAAAAAAAGATATATGAAATTAATTTTCAAAATGGGAACCGTAAAATTTTTATTGATTTAACTGCTTTTAAAAATAAAGGCATTAAAGCACTACAACCTTTTGGTCTTACATCAAGTGATCATGATTTATTTGTTTCAGATCCAGAAGCAAAACAACTTCTTGCAATTAATTTAAAAACACATAAGCCTGACATATTAAATAGTAATGTGACACAAAAAACCAATTTGATGGTCGCACCAATTGGACTGTTTTTTGACCGAAAGAATCATAATTTATACGTGAGTGATTTTGGCAGAAATGCAATTTATGTATTATCTATTACTGGAAATACGACAAAGGTTATACGAAATACTATTGTTGAAATGAAAAAAATGCCTTCTTACCCCAACGATATGGTATTTCCCGTTGATCTTGCCCTTACAAAAGAGGGAAATATCCTCATTGGAGATCAACATTTTGGTGGTGTTTTTAAATTAAATCCAAAAACAAAAAAATTAACTTTGTTTTCCGCATCGAATAAAGGCAATGGGCCAATCATGCTAGAAGGCAATGCGCTGCATACATTTACAAATAATACATTTTTATTATCTGATACCTCATTAACACGCATTTTTGAAATGGATGCGCAGGGTAATCGGAAAGTTTTTTCTCCGGCAGATAATAATGTGCCTGGTGATCCTATTTGGATTACAAAAGGTGATGGGAATGCATGGTATGTTTCAAGCGGCGGGGATAGCAGTATTTATCAATTTCATTTTAATCAAAAAAATCACATCGTCAGAAGTGAATTAATTTCAGATAATAAGACAAAAGGTTTTGGACCAAGCTTACATAATACCCTAGGGATTGTGTGGGTGTCAGAATGCAAACAATTGATCGTTGCAAACGAAGGGCCGAATAATCTTTTGTGGATCAATCCTAAAAATGGCAATCGCACATTGCTATCCGGAAAAAATAAAGGGCAGGGTCCAGAATTTGACTATGTTGCTGGATTGGCATTTGCACCGTCAAATACGATTTATGTTGCCGATAGCTTTCGCCCCGCGCTTGTTCGAGTTGATTTAAAGACTGGAGATAGAACGATAGTATCTGGCTTGACTGATAAAAAAGAAGCTGTTGGTACAGGGCCAATGTTTAAAGGAGTTGCATCAATTGCATTGCTCTCAGAAAAAAATATAGCCTATGTGACAGATCCGCATGGTATTGCAGTATACTCAATTAATCTTAAAACAGGAGATCGCAAGCTGATAACGCAAAAAATCGATTAATCGTGAATTTCGTCGAGTCCGTCACCGTGCAACTGCGAGACTGATGTGTTGATGATTTTTCGGGCACAATAAGTTTTCCAAGCTCGGTGTTTTTGCTTGACATAAGCTTTGAAAAGCAGTGTTGCCAGTACAAAAAGCACCAAGCGGCAGGACCGAGAAGTGCGCAGAAGCAATGTTATATCCGATACCATCAATGGACGAAGAATCAATGAGGGAGACATCAATGCAGGAATCACAGACAACCTTATTCTCACAATAATCATACTGATTGAAACGAGATTGACGCGTCCGCGACTCTTTTTTTTCAGTCAAGTAGTAAGTACCCTGGCGGATATCTTGTTTTACAGGTTCAGCCGCTTTTCGTTGCGCCCATCCAACCAATTGAGAGAAAATCACACTGCGCATTTTATATTCTGGATCTGAAGCATGCTTTAGTGTGTCCCAGGTTGTTCTATTGTGTTTTAGTCCAGTTAAAATGTGGTGAGGATTAAAAATAATTTCTGGTTGTGTATGTATTACAAATTCTTCTCTGAAGTGATTTAATTTTTCAACCAGTGTGAGTTGATCAAATGGTTTTGCGCGAGCTGCATCAGTTTGAGTTGGTGAAACGCCGGTGCGTGCAATGGCAACGGCAGTTGCAGCCGGTGTTGTTGCATGAATCAGCTCCATCACATCATCTAATTCTGCCTGTGTCGCATTGACTATTGCATCAACATAGGGCGTGAAATCAAATGCATTGTCTTCTTGGGCTTGATCGTGTGTTTTTAAAATGAGGTTGATAGCATTACTGAGCAATGCTGTTAAATAGTGATAAGAGCGATATTGTGCGCGTGCGAGGAGGTGATTAACTGCTTGTCCTTTATTTTTTAATGACTTTAAATATTCAATTTCCACTTTGATTTTTTTCCAATACATTCGTAAACTGTTTTTATAAATTTCTTTGAATTGTCGCTCCATTTCCATTTGGCCATGGTTAATTTGAGAAAAAGTGGGTTTCATTTTTTCGCACAGTTGCACATCGGTTGTGTGTAAAGCGGCTTGAAAAGGAGTGCCTGTAAAACTGTTTCCTTGTAAA
>MGXX01000013.1:10332-14884 GCA_001801515.1 Gammaproteobacteria bacterium RIFCSPHIGHO2_12_FULL_38_11 | reverse complement strand
GATAAGCAATATGATCATCACCGAAATTCAATAAAGCTTCTCGTGAAATTCAAGCACGCGCTCTGTCGCGGCTGATTATATAGGTCTTAGCAACGGAAACAAAATCACATCACGAATCGATGCACAATCGGCAAACAACATCACCAAGCGATCAATACCAATACCCTCACCCGCTGTCGGCGGCAAACCATATTCCAATGCCGTAATATAATCCTGATCAAAAGGCATCGCCTCACCATCCCCTGCTTCACGCGCTTTTAATTGCGCATTAAAACGATTCGCCTGATCTTCAGGATCATTTAATTCTGAAAAACCATTTGCAATTTCTTGTCCGCCACAGAAAAATTCAAAACGATCAGTGAAAAAAGGATTTTGATCATTCGCCCTGGCCAAAGGAGAAACTTCAGCAGGATATTCCATAATAAATGTTGGCTGCTTTAAATCGCGCTCAACCAATTTTTCAAATAACGCTAATTGCACCGCACCCAGTTGCATTGTTGGTAATAAATCAACCTGAAATTTCTTCGCTAAACTTTTTGCAGAATCTAAACTATCCAATTCTTTTTCGGTGATTTCAGGATTTTTTTGCATGATCGATTGCTTAATTGTCAAACGCGAAAAAGGTTTTGCAAAATCAATTTCTGTCCCTTGATAATTCAGAATGGTTGACCCCAATACTTTTTCACATAAATGGCGAAATAATTTTTCCGTTAAATTCATTAAATCATGATAGGTTGCATACGCTTGATAAAATTCAACCATCGTAAATTCAGGATTATGTCGCGTTGAAATACCTTCATTGCGAAAATTACGATTAATTTCATACACACGTTCAAAACCACCCACCACCAATCGTTTTAAATATAATTCAGGTGCAATACGTAAAAATAATTCCATGTCCATTGCATTATGATGTGTTTTAAACGGTTTTGCCGTCGCTCCACCCGCTTGTGTTTGCATCATCGGTGTTTCCACTTCCATAAAATGATGCGCATCTAAAAACCGGCGCATTTCAGCCACAATTTTCGAGCGAATATAAAATACTTTTTTGGCATCATCATTCACAATTAAATCAACATAGCGTTGACGATAACGTTGTTCTTGATCAGACAAACCATGATATTTATCAGGTAAAGGTCGCAATGATTTTGTTAATAAACGCAATTGATCAACTTTAATCGACAATTCATTTGTTTTGGTTTTAAAAACAATACCCGAAGCACCTACAATATCGCCAAAATCCCAATGTTTAAAGCTGTCGTACAAACCTTCCGGTAAACTGTCACGTGCTATATATAATTGAATGCGACCCGACATGTCTTGAATGGTGGCAAATGCTGCTTTGCCCATTACACGACGCGTCATCATGCGCCCGCCAATCGTTACACGTATATTTTTTTCTATCAAGGCATCGTGATCCAATTCACCATATTGCGCATGAATATTGCCGGATAAAGCATCGCGCACAAAATCATTTGGATAAGCAATGCCTGCTTCGCGCAATGCGTTTAGCTTTAATTTCCGCTGGTGAATTTGTTCATTTTGATCAATATTTTCTTCCGATTTAAGAAAACCTTCAGCTGCGTCATTTATACTCATGTCCATGTACCTCGTGAAAATAAAAAATGATTAATCTTAGGCGATGAAACTCATAAAGCCAAGTAAAATAAGAGAATACAACGTGAAATTCTTAGACAAAACAAAAACACCTGCAGTTGAAGTTGAATTATCTTTAGCCGATATCCAAAGATTGATTAAAACAGAAACTGGCCGTGATCTCATCTTCGCAGATCCAACATTACTGGCATCATACGATAACCTTATTAAATTGATTCGATTTCCAAACCCCATTGGATTTGCAATAGCTGCTAATCAACGTATAAAAAAAGGGACGAAGCTGCTCTGTTATGGAGGTGAAAAAGTATTTAATAACTTGCCGCATGATGATATCAACTATGCAATTACAGCGACTGACGACTACGGAAACCAGCACCGATTCCAAGCAAACCATTTTGGAGATTTAGCTGCGTTGCTTGTTCATTTGCCTGACGAAGATTTTCTTAAGGTTATCGATATAAATCAAAAAGATTATCCCTTAATTCAAATGAGTAATACAACAAATGTCATGTATGCAACTAAAGGAGAATGCTATTTCAAGGCAAGCAAAGATATTGAACCAAATGAGCTAATCGGTTTTTCATATGGATTTCCATATTGGATAGAACGCATGATATCACCCATGCTTTTCAAAAAAGGCACAATGGAAATACTTGACATCACAACATTAAATAAATTCACTGTTATTGCCGCTTTATTTAACAAAAAAAAAGGGAGCGCGGGAATACTTAATCGAAAAAAAAATGACGCCCAAATAATTGGCATAGGTATGACCACTCTTACAGAAAATTGTCAAAAATTACCACCTCCTTCACACCTCTTTTATCAAACAACTGGCGTACATGTCGCAATTGAACACAGCGATGCAAAACGCATTACTTCTGAAAACTATACTTCAAATGAAAAATCAAAAAATCTCATTTGCTTTTTTCCTGTAATTGAAGTTGCCAGTTGCGAGCCACCGCCTGGACGTGAAATTATAAATGGAAAAACTTGCTAGATAAGGGACGTGCACGAAATAACTTGGGCAACTTGGCGTCCAAGATGGCGTGAGATTTATGGACTGTCACTGTCGATTGACCACCGCCATGGTCATACGAGCAATACACACCAATTTTCCCGCTTCATTTTCGATTTTAATTTCCCATACTTGTGTTTTATTACCTAAATGCAGCGGTTTTGCTGTTGCTGTTACAAGGCCGTTTGACGCTGGACGCAAGTGATTGGCATTAATATCTAAACCAACACAATAACAAATCGACTGGTCCACACAGTAATTCGCTGCTGTACTGGCCACCGATTCAGCTAACGCCGCTGATACGCCGCCATTTAAAAATCCCAACGGCTGCTTAGTGGTATTATCAACAGGTAAAGTTGCTTTTAAATAATCATCGCCGATTTCAGTGAATTTGATGCCGATGAATGCTACGAATGTGTTTTCAGACCGGCTTGTTAATAATTGGTGATCGATGGGCATTTTCCAGATTGACATTGTTGTATTCCTAAAAATAATTTACTGTGAGGCATCTATTTTACACGAACATTTTCGCACCGTCATTGTCACAGTCACCACTCCCGACTTGACAACGATCCACTAAATACCTTAGGTTGATCAAACTGCGTTTTTCAAAAGGATCGGCATGCAAACAATGGCAAAACAACCTTCTGTCATCCCCATTTTTTTTGCAACAGAGATGTGGGAGCGATTTGGTTTTTACATGATTCAAAGTTTACTTGTTTTATATATGACTAATGCGGTTTTTGGATTTTCCGACACAAAAAGTTATTCCATTCTCGGCGCCTTCACAGCACTTTCATATGTTATGCCCATTTTGGGTGGTTACGTTGCCAGTCGCATTTTAGATTTTGAACATGCCGTTATGCTCGGTGGATTTTTGCTAATAACGGGTTATGCATTTTTATCACTCCCGCATGAAAGTTTATTTTATATTGCGCTGGCCATTCTCACGACCGGCACGGGATTATTTAAACCCAGTATTTCAAGTTACCTCGGCGATTTTTATAAAACCAATGATACCAGTCGCGAAAAAGGATACACCATTTTTTACATTGGTATTAATCTCGGCATTTTACTTTCAACTTGCACATCAGGTTATCTTGTTCGCTACTTCGGCTGGCACATGCCATTTTTATTTGCCAGCGTAGGCTTACTCATCGGCACAAGCACTTTTGGCATGGGAATGTATTATTTAAAAAAATCAAAGAATTTTCATCGCATCAAACCCTCAATTGCCACTAAAAAACCTTTTTTTATCTTTTTGGTGTATATTGGTGTCATTGTTTTTACAATATTATCCTACGAAATCATCAAACACCGCTCCATTGCCAATGCATTAATGCTATGGGGCGGTGTTTTAATTTTTATTGGGCTGAGTATTTATGCGTTTCGATATGATTTTTCTGTGCGCAATAAAATGTTAGCTTGCATCTTCTTGACCGTCATCTCCATTATTTTTTGGGCAATTTACTTCCAGATGTTTTTTTCAATGAATTTATTTATTGAGCGCGCCGTTGATCGCCAATTTTTTCAATTTAAATTACCAACGCCCATTTTTGCAAGTTCCCAAGCGATTTTTCTAATTATAATGGGTCTTTATTTTGCTCATCTTTGGCAAAAATTGTCAGCAAAAAATGAAAATATCGGAACACCGATGAAGTTTTCGCTTTCCCTATTTGCAATGGCAATTGCATTTGCAATTGCTTTTGCTGGAACACGCATTGTTAATGCCACTGGCACAACCAGCATGTTATTTGTTATTGCCGCTTATTTTTTTGTGGCTGTCGGAGAATTATTATTATCACCCATTGGATTAAACATGGTGACAGTGCTGGTGCCTCAAGAACTCATTGGGTTAATGATGGGCGTTTGGTTTGTTGCCCTAGGTCTAGGTGTTAAGTTGGCAGGTGTGATTGC
>MGXX01000013.1:0-10314 GCA_001801515.1 Gammaproteobacteria bacterium RIFCSPHIGHO2_12_FULL_38_11 | reverse complement strand
TACGTATTTCAAACATTTCCGAATGAAGAATACATCAAGATAACGTCAATGTGGGGATGTCAGTTGTAAAAGTTATTCCGTGCACGTCCCTAAACTGGTTTTTTCAGCATCGCCACAATAAACTGATCCAACGAACCATCTAAAACACCTTGCGTATTCGCCGTTTCAACGCCCGTGCGTAAATCCTTCACGCGTGATTGATCAAGAACGTACGAGCGAATTTGGCTGCCCCAGGTGATGTCCATTTTCGTATCTTCAATAGCCGCTTGTTTCTCTCGCTTTTTTTGCATTTCCAATTCATACAGTTTTGCTTTTAATTGCTTTAATGCACTCGCGCGATTTTTATGTTGTGATCGATCACTTTGACACTGTACAACAATGCCCGTTGGCATGTGCGTCATGCGTATTGCAGAATCGGTTTTATTAATATGCTGGCCACCTGCACCGGAAGCGCGAAAAGTGTCCGTACGAATATCCGCTGGATTTAAATCAACCTGAATATTATCATCAATTTCAGGCGAGACAAACACAGACGCAAAAGACGTATGACGACGATTACCTGAATCAAACGGTGATTTACGCACTAAACGATGCACACCTGTTTCTGTTCGAAGCCATCCGAAAGCATAATCGCCTTGATAATAAATCGTAGCATTTTTAATGCCAGCAACATCCCCTGCCGACACAGATTCAACCGTCGTAATAAAACCATGTTTATCACCAAATCGCACATACATACGCAGCATCATTTCCGCCCAATCTTGCGCTTCAGTGCCCCCTGACCCTGACTGAATTTCGACATAAGCGTTATTAGCATCCATTTCGCCAGAAAACATGCGCTGAAATTCCAATTTTTCAACATGCTCACTGATATTCTCTACATCAGATTGTATTTCCGTAAAAAGGTTCTCATCGTTTTCTTCACGGGCAATATCAAATAATTCTGAAGCATCTACTAAACGCTGGGTAATAACATCAAGGCTTTCAACATTTTTTTCCAGTTGCGCGCGTTCTTTCCCTAATTCTTGGGCTTTTTCAGGCTTATTCCAAATATCAGGGTTCTCTAATTCACGGCGCACTTCAAGTAAGCGACGTTTTTTTTCATCAAAGTCAAAGCGTCCTCCGAAGTGACTCTGCACGCTCAGCAAGCCCATGAATTTTTTCTTTGATCAAGTTGATTTCAATTGACATGATGACCTCAATAAAGTTTCACAGAGCCAAATCATACAGATTGCTATGTCCGTTGGATATTTATTTTAATTTAGGAACATGCACAATAGGGACGTGCACGGAATAACTTTTACAACTGACATCCCCACATTGACGTTATCTTGATGTATTCTTCATTCGGAAATGTTTGAAATACGTAACGAGTATTCCTGCACATTTCCTCAATCAGAATACATCAATCTAACGCCAATCTGGGGCGTCAGTTGTAAAAGTTATTCCGTGCACGTCCCTAGATTACGCTGCCTTTCATATCTTCCCATCAGTTCAGCTTGCGCAAGAACATGACCCTGCATCGCCTGAATAAGTTGATCCTTTGTCGCACCATTTTCCAGTGATAGCAAAGTATCTAGTGCATATAATTTAAAAAAATAACGGTGAATATTGCTAGGGGGACAAGGTCCACCATACCCTGTTTTTTCCCAGCTATTTTTACCCTCTTTTGTACCTGATGGTAATTTAGAAAATGCTTCTTTCAATTGATTAATATCAGAAGGGATATTGAATAATAACCAATGATCCCAATTGCCCATTGGCGCATCAGGGTCATCTACAATTAATACAAATGATTTCGTATTTTCTGGCTCACCAGTCCAGTGTAATTGTGGCGATAAGTCATTTCCATCGCAGGTGTATTGTGTCGGAATGAATTCGCCATTTAAAAAAGCGTTACTGGTTAATTTCATATTTTCTCCGTTTATGGTTTTAACCTAGATAGAGTAGGTAGATGCTGCTAAAGTAATGCACCATCTTACCACAAACTATTTTAAAAGTTGGAGCTCGTCATGACCCAAATCAACACAAAAAACATATCTATTTATTTTGGTAACCAAAAAGACAGCCTCCGTCAAAAGGACGTTTATGATTTCAAAAAATTTTCAATGTTAGAAAAAAAATTACACGCCCATAATTTGTTTTTTTTAAAACAGACACATTCAGTTGAAGTATTTTTATTAAAAAACACTGTGCCAGATAGCTTTAAAATAGAAGGCGATGCTATTATTACGCAAGCAAAAAATATTGGTATTGGCGTGATTACCGCTGACTGCCTTCCTATTATTTTACATGACCCCATCAATCAGGCAATCGGCATTATTCACGCAGGATGGCAAGGACTGGCAACAAAAGTTATCACAGCAACCATTCAAAAAATGCATGCTGCATTCGGAACAAAAGCTTTGCAATTACATGCCTATTTTGGTCCTTCTGCCGGTGTTTGCTGTTATGAAGTACAAGCGGATTTTTTGACACATTTTCCCACTTCTGTTTTTGAAAAAAATATTATTGAAATACGAAATGGGCAATATTATTTCAACGAGCGCCTTTCCGGATTAATTGAACTTTTAGACAATCACGTTTTAGCTGACAACATTAATACAGAAAATAATACCTGCACTATCTGCACTGAAGGATTTTGTTCTGCTAGAAAACAAAAAGAAAATGCGGGAAGGCAGCCGTCAATTGCCTTGATACGAAATTACATCTCCAATTGATTTTTTTTACTAAGAAAAATAATTAACCCAACAATACTAAAAAAAATCGCCGGTATTGCCAATGGCAAAGTTGAATGCACATTGCTGCTAATCACAATTGAACCTAAAATACCCGAAAATAAAAATCGGATGGCACCGCTCAATGCTGCTGCAGCGCCAATATCTTCAGAAAAAGGTTCCATTGCGCCACCATTTCCAGCACCCATACAAAATGTACCGCCGATGCCAATTAATAACATTGGCCAAATGAAATTATTGATCATTAAGCCAGTCATAAAATACCAGGTCATCATAATAATACCGCCAAGCAATGTAATTATTAGCCCCATTATTATTGTTTTATAAATGCCGTACTTTGAAACAACATAGCCTGATACAAAACTACCAATAAAAAAAGAAATGCCCATATAACAAAAGTAAAAGCCATAATCAATTTCCGGAATATGCAATAAGCGAATGATAATGTAAGGAGAAATAGAACAAAATAAATATAAATAAGACAATCCCACTGACGCTGCTATATTATAAAAAAAGAAAATACGATTTTTTGCAATTTGCTTATATTTTTCTATAATCGATACCCTGAAAATTTTTCGGTGATGCGTCAGTAACGTTTCAGGCAAACAAAAAATAATAACCACTAAAGCAGTTAATCCAATCACCCATAAAGCCCAAAATGTTGACGGCCATCCATAATACACATCCAAATAACTGCCAATAAAAGGGGCAAACATCGGCGAAAATGAAATCATGCCATTAAGATAACTATATGCCTGCGCACTTTTTCTGCCTGAAAATACATCCCTAACAATTGCAAATCCGACAACCAACATGCCACATGCACCCACTGCTTGCACGCACCGAAATAATATTAATTCTGTTATATGGTGCGATAGAGAACATAAAATACTGCCCAACATAAAAATTAGAGTCATAATGAAACTTATTAATCGTCGACCGTAACAATCTGACAAGGGGCCAACAATTAACTGCATAAAGCCGGCTGTTAACATAAATATAGTTAACGTTAATTGCATCTCGCCTGCGGAAACTCCAAATAATGTTGCGATGCGAGGCACTGCCGGAATGTAAATATCCATTGCAAAAGGTAAACCAAATACCATGGGTGAAAGCAATAATACTAATTTAATGATGGATAGTTTTTGGGGGTTCATTATTTTATTCTTTTAAGAGAGCAAGAGATTTAAAGTAATTTTAATTGCGCATCAATCGATGCAACAGCGGCTGAAGCATAAACAAAATAATTGCCATACTCAAGGTCATCCAACCCAACAAATAAAATGAATGGCTGTAAGATGGATTGGTTATTAACGGATTGCTTGATCCGCTTTTTCCTATAGCATAATTTGAAAAATAACTTGCTAAAACAGCGGCAACTCCCGAATTTAATAATGTCGACCCCATACACAAACTTTGCCAGCGTATCGGAACCAACTGCCCTACCATCGAATAACCAATCGGGCTAATGCATAATTCCGCTATCGCCTGTAAAACATAGGTTGCAAATAACCAAATGAAAGAAACATAACCATTATGTGCAAAGACAATACCAATCGGTAAAATTAATAAGCCCAATCCAGAAAGCGCTAATCCAGTGCTAAATTGCAATGGCAATAAAGGGGATTTTCTTCTGCGTTGCATCGCTATAAATAAAACACCCAAAACAGGCCCACCAACAACAATTGTTAAACTATTAATATTTTGAATCCAAGCAGGCGCAATTTGAAAACCTGCAACCTGCAAATGAACATTATATTTCGCAAATAACGTTAAACACATCGGTGCTAATTGATACACAATCCAAAAAATCTGCGCACTTAATAGTAATATATAAAATGCTAAAAATTTATTGCGTTCAGGACCCGAATACCGCGCGATGATAATCAGTAGGCATAAAGCAACAATAACGCCAATGGTTAAAACCAAATCATCGCTAAAATGCGTATGTAACAACAACCAATGTAAAACAGGTACTAATATTAAAATAATCAATAAACCCCATAAATTACGGCTATATTTTATTGTGCGAGAAGCACGGCTAAAAATCGTATTTTTATCAGCCATACATTCCCATTGTGATAACAAAATAATAAATGCCAATACATTATTCGCTGCTGTAATAAAAAACAATACAGTATAATTTACATGTATTTGATAATAACCCGCCAATGTAAAGCCTAATAAAAACCCCACATTCATGCCGCTGTAATTCCAAAGAAAACCCGTTTGGCGCTTTTCAACTTCATCCGGTTGAAATAATTGCGATATCAACATATTCAAGCATGTAACCATCGTGCCAGTACCCACCAGCATACACGCCATTCCCCAGTATAATGTCACTATCGTGCTATGCGATAAGCATAAACAGCCGATTAATTGAAAAAAAACACCTATAACAACCAAACCACGATAACTGAATAATCGTCCGCCGAGATAACCCGATAATAAATGCAATGCAAAATTGCAGGCAAAGTAAACACCTGTAATTAAATCCGCTTCTGTAGACGTCATACGCAACTGTTGCTTCATATAAAGCACCAACGTTGCATACATCACTGCAAAGCTGATTGTACTAAATAGTTGCGTAAAAAAAAGTGCGTTAAACCCTTTTGGCATGCTAAAGAAACAGGGTTTCTTGACGAGGGAGTTCATAAAATCTGATCCGAAAATAAAATGAGGCGCGATAAATCGCGCCTCTATAAAACCTATCCCTACGCAACTTTTTCACACGATTTACATTTATTGGATAACAAGAAAAAAATCAAAAGCACAGGCAGGATAATATCATTGTAAAAAATGCTGCCCGCATTACCTGGCGCAAAATTAGCAGTCGCTTGCATTTGAACGCAATGGCCGTATGCCGCACCCCATAAGAAACAGGTAGTGAAAATGGTTGTTGCAATACGATAAGATTTTGTTGCACGCACACCAAAAACACCCGCAACCCCCATCCCTAAATTAGCAACAGCCACTTCAAATTGAAATGGACTCGCTGCCCAACCAATAAATTTTGCTGCCATGTCGGGGAAGAAAGCATGAACGACAAACCCCCAGAGACCGGTTAAACCGACCGCAAAAAACATTAGTTTTCCTAAAAACATATCACTGCATGATCGGTCTTTTTTAAAAAAACAACAAAAAACACCGAAAATTAAAGCTAAAACAGTCATACACATTGGAAAGTGTTGAAAAAAATAAGCCATTGCACTTCGCATCATAACGTCCATATAAATCTCCCTATTAAAAAATGAATACCTTCAAACTATATCATTTTTCAATCTAATCAGGAAATTGAACTGAATATGGCCCGCAATACGAACTTTCGTGATCTGTTGTGTAAACATAATGCGTTTCAGAAGCATCAGTAATAATGCGTACCTCACCACGATTTGGCTTTCCATTGCTGGTGTATTGCTCAATTTGTTGCATAATATTGCCGGGGCTAAAATTAATGGCATTAGGATAAACTGTAAATTCAATACAATCCTGTGCGTCAGCATCCATTCCCATTGGGCAGTTACCCGTCCAAGGTTTTTTATAATATGGAGGGGTATCATCCTCAGCGGTACTCATTGCACTCAATGTCGGCAGTAAATTAATCGTATAAGGATCACCATTATTTAATAAATGATTATAAAAATAAAGCGGCATCGGTGGCAAGGTGGTTGTTTCAGCGCAATCAGCAGCCAACGCAATTTGAGAGATTAAAAAAAAGGCACCCGGTAATAAAAAGTATTTTTTAACTAATTTCATTTGTTTTTTTATCATCCGAATTTCCTAAAAATAAATTGCTTGAAATCAAGTGTTACACATAAAGCGCATATGGCCCACAAAATTTTTTTTCATGATTGATAGTATAAACATATTTTGTTTCTAATTTGTTTGTTAAAATTCGCACCTCGCCGCGATTAGATTCTCCATGCGTGTATTTTTTAATTTTTTCCATAGGGTTAGGGGAAAAATTAGTATTATTAGGATACACCGTAAATTCAAAACATTTTTCACGACCTAAATGATTTGGACATTTTCCATACCACTTTTTTTTATAATAAGGGTATCCTCGATCTGAATCATGATTTTCTATCGTCGATAGCGTTGGATTTAAATAAATATTATAAATACCAAGCGGATGTGAATAAAAAAATAAGGGGATGTTTCGTAATGTTTCTGATTTCGTACAAGAAAATGTAACGCCTGTTATTAAAAAAATTAATCCCAATAAAAACAAATTGAATTTAATTTTCATATAATTTAATTTCCTTTTAATTGACGAAGCTAGGATTATAGAATCATTAATTATTAATGCAATACCGTAGTCAGCGCCAACACGCATTAACACTGCCATCACCAGAAATACCGCGTTTATTTGTATCGCTTAATGAAAGTATTTCACAGTCCGTATCGCGTTCCGCCTGGCTGTTTTTCGGAATAGCCCGAATGAGGTAATGCATATCAGATGCTTTTGCAATTTTCAACCGATAGTCTAAGCCTTGCATTAACATTGCCACATGCAAGGAATGAATAGTTGCACCGTCATAACTATTATTATCGCTAAAATAAACCTCAAGCTGTGCTGCCAATTGCATCAGCGCAACTTCAGCTCGCAAACGTTCGGCCTGTGTTTCATGATCGATATAAGCCGGATAAGCAAGGCTGGTTAAAATAGCAGCAATCATCAATGCAAGCATCAGCTCAATTAATGTAAAAGCACGCTGAAAACGCATGGCCATCCCTTTTGTTTTATACAAAGTTGTCATCTTAACAACAAGATAGAAAGACACAATACCGTGTTTTTGATGCGAGAAATGACTTGCGATTTTACAAGAGTTGGGTATCATGACACATTCTTGGGCCGTTAGCTCAGCCGGTAGAGCAGCGGACTTTTAATCCGTTGGTCGACAGTTCAAATCTGTCACGGCCCATTTAAAAACATGCGTTATTTCATGATATTGCAAAAGATAAATTGGATTCCTTCATCATATTTACCAAATACTGTGACGAAATTGTGACAATTTTGTGACACAAAATCAGTTGGTCTTCTTTGTTATCATTAAAGTAGTATCACAAATAAAAAAATCACAGTGAAACTTTCTTTTTTCCACTTAAGAAAACCTGTTACAATGCGCCAAATTTTCCATTAGCGAGCAGCATATGTTTTCTGAAATTATCGATGCATTACAAGTAAAGAATTGCGAAGAAACACCGCACGCACAATTTGCGGTGCATGAAATATTAGAACACCGAACTTGCACACTGGCCGTTGATGGCATTGGTACAATTACATTTCCGTTCACAGAAAAAAAGATTGAGGCTCTAAAAAAAGCAGCTCAACCTGCAAAATATGGATTAAAAGAAAAAACGCTACTGGATAAAACAGTGCGTGATACATATGAAATTTCTGCAAATCAACTCACCGTACAATTTAATGATGAAGCACTCCAATCAATTTTATCTACAATGCAACGCAAAATGGGTTTGTCTGAACATGCCAGATTAACTGCACATTTGCATAATTTATTGGTCTATGAACCAGGACAATTTTTCAAACCACATCAAGATTCTGAAAAGCTCAACAATATGATTGGAACATTGGTGATTGTATTGCCATCGGCGCACATTGGTGGCGATTTAATTGTACATCATCGCCAAGACAAGAAAATTTTGAAATCGGAAAATATTGATTTTCCCGAATTACAATGCTTTGCTTTTTACTCAGATTGTCAGCATGAAATCAAAAAAGTAAGGCAAGGTTATCGCGTGGCACTTACCTATAATTTAGTTCTAAAAAATAATAATGATGAACAACATCATTATCAAAATAATAAATTAGAGCGAGCCTTAACAAATTATTTTGAATCATCAAGCGATGATGCTGATGATGCAGAGCCAATTGAATTGATTTATTTTCTAGATCATGAATACAGTGAACACAGTTTGCGATGGAATATTTTAAAAGGCAATGATCATGATGTTGCGCTTGCTTTTCGCCAAGCTGCGAAAAAACTCAATTTAAAAGCGCATCTAACGCTTGCTGAACATCATGAATCGTGGGCAACGGATGGTGATGATGATTCCCCTGAACTGCAAGAACTGATTGATGACGATACTGCTTTGTCATTTTGGTTGGATGACAATAATCAAGCGTTGCCTTACCAAAAACATTACATCGAGCTCGATGAGGTGTGTTGTATAAAAGATATGAAAGAATTCACACCTTTTGATGAAGAGCATGAAGGATATATGGGAAATTATGGCAATACGGTTGATTATTGGTATCGCCGTGCTGCTATTGTGTTATGGAAAAGTGAAGATCAAATTGCCATGAATTTTAATCTAAATCATGAAGTAGCTTTTGCTGATTTATTGGCATTAACAACTTCTTCCGGAAATGAAAAAGTTGTTTGTCAGATTATTTCAAAAGCCAAACCTTTTCTGCATCGGTCAAGACATTCATCAGAAGAAGATAATTTTTCATCTTATTTAAAACTCGCAATTTATTGCAAAAATAAAGACCTCGCCAATTTTTTATTAACTCCTTTTAAAATAACACTGATAAAGAAAAACATTTTAGAAGACTTCAAAAAATTAGAAGGGACATACGGCGCTGATTGGTGTGTTAATTTGCTAAAATATTGGGTCTCACAACAACAGAAAAGTTATTATTCTCAACATGAGCTAGAGCATATCGAATTGTTGGCTGCTCAAGCAGTGCGATTAAATATTCATGAATCTATTATTTATTTTTTATTATCCTATCAACACAATTGTTTTTTAGAAAATGATCAAAAAGAAACAAAAAGCACGCCTTGCAATAAAAAACAAAATTTAACGTGCCGAAAAAAACAAGCAATTTCTCTTTTAACGGCCTGTTTTGTTATTTCAAGCAGCATCGATATTGCACAACAATGGATTACTCATTTATTATCTCAAAATGAGCTGTATTCCATTTTAGACATCGCAGATATTTATTTTGCGTGTGAAAAAATACCAAGCCATTTTCAGCCTATTATGAAAACCATGCATCAACATTTAAAAAAACATATTTCAGATGAATTGGCAGAAAGTTTACGTGATCCTAATGACTGGACAATCACCATACCGAATGGTTGTAATTGCGAGCATTGCAAGATCATGAAGGGCTTTGTGCGTAATAAAGTTGAGCGTGAAAAAATATGGCCTCTGTCAGAACAATATCGTGATCATGTTTCATCCGTGATATCACAACTGGCACTCCCAATTGATATTTCAGTTGTTAAAAAAGGATCGCCGTATCGTTTAGTGCTTCAAAAAACTGATCGGTTGTACTTGGATGCGAAAGAACAGTTTGAAAAATTGACAAAATACATGAGGCAATTATGAGTCATTGAGAAAATCGCCAAGCAGGCATAATGCGGCAAATATTCCAGTAGCGAGAAGTCCATGTTTATTGAAAATTTACCTGTAGAGTGCTTATTTACAAAAAGGCACTCTACGGGTAAAATGAACAGATGAAAATATATTTCTCCAATCAAGGAAATTTGCGTAATTTTCAACGCTTTATAAATGCATTGGATTTTCGTGAGCCAGAAAAACT
>MGXX01000012.1 GCA_001801515.1 Gammaproteobacteria bacterium RIFCSPHIGHO2_12_FULL_38_11 | reverse complement strand
TTATAAAAGGATGCCCGTGTGATCGAAGTTAAAGCAACCCCGAAATTTATGCGGCTGGTTAAAAAATTGATGACTGAAGATGCACTGCAGTCACTGATCGATTCGCTAGCATTAGACCCTGAACAGGGTGCGATTATCAAGGGTGCTGGCGGCATCAGAAAGATACGATGGGAAACTGGCAAGGGTGGCGGGAAGCGAGGCGGGCTCAGAGTTATCTATTACTATGATGGTGAACAGATTGTTTTATTGGTATCGCTGTATAAAAAATCAGACCAGGAAAATCTTGATGCCGGTGAAAAAGCAGAATTACGCAAACTGATTGATGAGATATTCGGAGACTAACATGAGTAAATTAGGTAAAGACTTGGTTGATGCTCTTAAAGAGGCAAGAAAGAAGGGCTTTGTAACGCTGCAAACTTCGCCTGATGTTGGCAAGCTACGGAAAAAACTAAAGCTTTCTCAGCGTGAATTTTCTGCCATATATCACATCAATATTGAAACCCTGAGAAAATGGGAGCAACATCAGCGCGACCCAGATACTATCAGCAGGGCATATTTAAAATGCA
Source organism: Gammaproteobacteria bacterium RIFCSPHIGHO2_12_FULL_38_11 (assembly GCA_001801515.1). The sequence continues at coordinate 8,607 of MGXX01000012.1, read as the reverse complement.
TTCAGAATGATCCGAAATTAATTCGGGATTTGGTGAATAAATAAGGGTCGATTGTTGGGATTTTGTGCGACATTGGGAAACCTGGCCTTAAAGTATGAAATTATTGTATTATGCTGACTCCTGAAAAGACACTAACCGGATGACAATTTTAAATTTATGAAAACAAAAATACTGACAGCTAGCCTGATATGCCTGGCATCATTTTCAACTTTCGCAAAAACAGACTGGGTTAACACAGATGGTAATCCTGCGTATACCAAGTCACTTGATATCAACACAAACCCTAAAATATTTCATATCTTATGGAAAGTGCCGGTAAATTCAGATCCTGATACTAAATTGTTTTTGACGTGGAATAAGGTTATTGCAGATAACATTTATTTTTCCTCATACAGTGTGGATGATAAAAAGAATAATACTATTAAAAGCATCATGAATGCCATTGACACTCAAACAGGCAAAACAATTTGGTCTGATCAGAGGCATAATTTTATTAATTTGCAATACAACAATAACATGCTTCTGGAAAAAGTTAACAATCATTTATTTGCATTCAATCCCAGAACTGGTGAGTTACGTTATGAAAAGATTTTGGATCCTTATTATTTATATGACGATTTTCAATCTGATGACAATCAAATCTATTTTTCGTCCGTGAATCTTCAGAAATTTGGTAATCTGGATGGACTGACTGGTGATGTTAACTGGACAGTGCAAATGCCGAAATATACTTATCGTAAATCTAATATATCCTTCAATGATCAATACATTGTAACTCGCTTTTTTGACGAGCTATATTTGTTTGACCGCACTAACGGCGCATATTTGAATGGAATGAAGGTGCGGGATATTATAGACCCTCGTATGATGAGTTATCAACCAGTTACATTAGATAAAAAAACCGCATATTTGTTTTTTCAAGATGTAGATTGTTCTGATTACTGTTCTGCAAATTTATATGCGATTGATCTGAACCAATTCAATATCAAGTGGGTCAAGCAAAAGCAATTTATAAATGAAATTGTGTTAAGTGCTAACATGGTATTTTCTGTTGATCAGAAGAAATTTACTGAATACCAAAACCAGCGCGTCAATGCCATCAATGCTGAAACAGGTGTAATAGAATGGAGCTGGAAGATTCCGAGTGATGACACTACTCATTTTCATGCGCCATATATGGTAGCGACAAGCGACATATTATTTGTTGCAGGCACGAAACATTTATTTGCGATTTCACTCGCTACTCACGACGTTGTCTGGCAGGGTGATTTTGCGGCAACGGAACTTGCATTGGGTGATAACAAATTATTCTTCATGACGAAACCGGGTGAAGGCGAGGCGTATCTTCATGCGTTGGCATTATCCTGAACGGGGTCAAGTCTCTCAATGTTCGAAAAATCATTAATCTGACCGAGAAAAAACATGGGGTCGCATCTCCTCATGCCTGCTAGTTGTGAGCGATAAATCAAACTGGCAGGCTGAGGAGATGCGACCCCATTTTCAGCACAAGGGACAACCGTATCGCGTACTTTATGCCTTCAACCCCAAGCGAACAGCTATATTACTCTTGGGTGGCAACAAAATTGGTAATGACCGCTGGTATAAGATCAACGTACCCATTGCCGATAAGCTATATGACGATCATTTACTTGAACTGAAAAATGAGGGGCAAACCGATGACTAAACCATACAATATTTTACGCAAAAAAATGTCTAAAAAGTCGCGAGAAGCTTCTGCCGCTAAAACAGAAAAAATGTTCAAGGAAATGATGACACTGAAAGAGCCGCGTAATGCTCTGCATTTAAGCCAGAAAGAGCTAGCCACAACTCTATCTGTCGACCAAGCTAATATTTCTCAAATAGAAAATCGTACCGATATGTTCATTTCCACATTGAGAAGTTATATTGCCGCCATGGGTGGCGAGCTAGATATCATTGCACGTTTTCCAGATGGCGAAGTTCACATTAATTTGTTTGAAGAAATTGAAGAACATGATATCAGCTTAGACCTCGTTAAATTCAAACTCAAATTTTCCAATTAAATTTAAGATATCATTCCAGTTTGGAATATCTCCAAAAAACATGTCTTTCATTAGGCCGTAATCCCTTTCCAGCGCATCAAGCTGAGTTGCCTGTGGCAACAGCTTCAAGCTACCTTTTTTTGCAGTACCGTAGCTTGCCCATGCCGAGGAGAAATAGATGCCTTTATGCGTTGCCACTCTATCTAGCAATTCCAATTCCAGCAAAGCCTCACTTTTGATAGGTGAGTTCAATAGACAGAAGAAATCATAATAATGTCTGGAAATACGCAAGGGTAATTTTTTATCTCGCGGTAAATGAGCATACTGATGAAGAATGGTAGCTTTCTCCCAAAACGTACGCTTTGCATCGAGTACCTTTATCAAAATTTCCTGCTCAGTTACTTTGTCATTTAATGCAATCTTCGCATAACTCTGGATTCTATGATTACTGACAGGCCAGTGCTCAGCGCGCGCACCCATTTCTATTTTCACGATAGGTCGAATATATTTCTCTTTTTCGGTACCGCCCGGATATTCGAACAGGAGTGTTTGACCATCTGGGTCATGAGCATCAACTTCCAGTCGCCACTCTTCAGAATTATTGAGTTTTGCAGATATTGCATCACTTAAAATTCTAAGCAAATCATTCTGAATATAGCTGGAACAAGAAGCAGATAGATTATCTAGCGCAGCACGACGCTTATTTTTAGATTGAGCCGCTTCAGGGTCATTAGCATGATCGAAGCCAAAAAAATCTTTTTCAATTGAAACATCAATATCTTCTGAAAATCGCTGGATTACATTATAAATTTTAGATAGAGAAGTACCACCTTTGAATGTAAGGTGATTGTTGATTTCAGGAATCGAGAATAACCTCTCTAGTGTCCACACAACCCAGAAATCCTTTTCTATAATTTCGAAAGGGATATTAAGTTCATCAGATGCCGTTTCAAAAATAAGCGTACGATCAGAATTTGAAAGTTGATCAAGCTGAGTCATGAAGAAATTCCCATGATGTTAAAGATAACGACACGTATCCATTGCGGTGCGTATTTTAAACCTCGGATCACATCCCGTCCACTTACATCTTCAAGAAATTTTTGAGTGCGGTTACACGCTGTTTTATCAATGTTATCTTTTCCCAGATGACGAAACGCCTGCACCACCAGACCAACTTTAGTGCTGGCTGTATGCATGTTTTTCTCCGTAGTAGTTCTAAATAATATTTCGCGTTTTCCGATTTTGATTTTTTTAGATGGGCCATTCGTTAAAAACACGACACGCCCAGGCACCTGCTCTGATAAACCTATAAGATTAGCCGCGTAAGCACCAGATGGCTGAATTTTAATTCCATTTTTTTCAGCTATTGCTTTGGCTATTGTCTCGACATTAGGCGGGAGCACCCCTAGCGCTGCGTGTACACGCGGATATTCATATATACCCTGCGCAAGACGCCTTATAAATTTATCCTTTTGAAGTCGTGACAAGGCACTACGAACACCGGTATCACTATCCAAATCGAGGAAATGCTTAGGCGTAAAACACCACCCTCGCCCATGTTTTATAATCCTGTTTTTTACATTTTGCACTACTGTCTCAGTCATTGGGAGCCTCATATTGCCACAAATTATAGTAATGTTTTGTGGCAGATAAATCAATATTATATTGATAGTTATGGGGTTATATAACACAAGGCAATTAATGGGTGCGATCGGGATTATTGAGTAAATTATACACTCATTAAAATATCTAACGTGCTATCAATTATCATAGATAACAGCGAGCTGCGCATTTAAGACGGTTGCATTGAGGCATATCAAATAATGAAGTATTATGCCGCCACGCATAAAAGACTCACATATACACCAATAATGACTATTCAGGATTACACAGATGAAAATGAAACATATATTGAATACCAATAAATTATTATCGCTAAGTTTATTAGCAATGCTATCTAGCCAATCAATAGCAGCCACGCCAGTTGTGCCATCAACATTGTTTAGCGTTGCATATCCAGCAACTTTCGATAGCGACAAGTGTGATCAACTCGCATTTTCAGGAACAATTTCATCTTTAGCTTTGCCAAAAATACCCCTGACTTCTGTTTATTCACATATCGAAAATGATCCGGTCGTTCACCGCGACTCTCTGATTGTTGAATTACTTCAGCGAACATTTATAGGCGCCAGCATCAGGATTGAAGGTGAACCAGCTACTTTAAAAGACATTGAAGGCAAATTATCTAATGGCATAGAAGTCAAATTAACAGAATATAAACGCTGCGCTGAAGCAGATAAATCATTGCAGTTGGTAGAGCTTGTCAATTTTACTCCCGCATTGAAAAACCTAGCGCCAGATCTGGGTGCTAAAATTGAATTCATTAAAAAGAATGAGCATGGCGAATGTGCTGCCGTATCAAGCAAATCATTAGGTGAGTTAGTAAAGATGTATAATCCTGGTGTAAATTTAAATAATATTGAAGCTGATGTAGATGTTCATGCGAGTGGCATTTCCGCTGATGATCACAAGTCAATTGGAAAGGAAATCTCTATTTCCTTCAAGACAAAAGATGGCATGAATGAAGTTCTGTCGAGACCTATCATTAATATCCGTCTGCCGGCAGATTTGAGCTACACCGTGATTGATAAATTGAAACGTCCCGATGGCTTATTGCGAATGACAGGCGGACCAGATGCTTGCAAAGGACAGCGATCTGACGATCCGGTCTGGATCTATAATATGAAAATATCTTAGTTGCAAAGCGATAATGTAAAAGCAGAGCAAAGTCAAAACACGTAAAGCACATGCAAGTACAAACTAACAATTAATATCATTAGATTAGCGGCAGCTATGCTGCCGCTAATCTCTGAACTGCCATGCAGTATCAATATCTAGTTAAAATGAGTTGGCTGTCCAAAGCAATTAGATATCGTAATAGTATCAGTATCATCTAGATTACGGATTTTGATCGAGTTACCGTTCATGACTGTGCGAACAGTGATAAAGCCTGTTTCTTTGGTTGATATTTCTGTCTGCTTATAAGTAGATCCTTTCAAGTTGATATTATCAACCTGTACATCCAGATCGTGGGAATCAATGATTTGAATGTCGTCCCAATCCTGCTTGGATATACCATTACTGGAGATATTGCATGTTACGTCATAACTCACACCATCAAGCAATTTCTTAAAGGATAATTCAGAAATCTGGTTCGGCAGCACCTGAAAACCATCTAGCTTAATGACACTCGATGTTGTAGCAAAAACACTGCCGGATAAAACAAGTATGCCGAGTAACGACACAATCTTACGAATTTTCATTGTCAGTCCTTATTAAGTTGAAAAAATATTTGCCTCCTCTTGAGACAAAATGATGATATGCCATCAGTTCCCATAGTTCAACCTGATTAGCGTGCGTGATACTCAAATTACGAAGCAAGTACGAATGAATGATTAAGATTTTTTTGTGCTTTATAATGCAAATCATAGAGCAAAGATTTAAAGGAGCATGACATGCAGGATAAAAACTTTGCGGTAATGATCGCAGGTCTTGCAAAATCAGGGGTGGAGGCATATGTAAAACGTTATCTTATCTCGTTAATGGAGCACTCGCGCCAGGATAAGGGATGTCTTATTTATAACATCCACCAATCAATCGACAATCCATCAGAATTTATGGTCTATATGCTTTGGGAAAGTGAAGCTGCATTCGACTCTCATAATCAAACACCAGAAATGCAAGAATTCAAAAAACAGCTTGCGAAAGATATGTTTGTGGAACAATCACCAAAAACATATTGGCATTTGCTTAATTGAATGCGCTCGTAGGCATCATCAGTCCTGAATTCATATTAATTAGTGAGAAGTATTTTCTTATTACAGCAGCCATGAAAAACCTTATCGCTGGAAATAAATAAACCTTCATAAGCAAACACATCATCTGAGGCATCATCTGAACAAGATTGTTTCTGAATTACAATTATCACTTCTTTATTGTTCATTTTGGTACGGAAGATGCGTATATGTTCTATGCTCATATTCTCTGCCGGCTTTGGTTCAACAGCAGGCATAGTGCTGGCAGACGCTGCTTGCGGCGTAAAAGTGAATTTTTGATCGGTAATAGAAAGCTTCCAAAAAGATTTTGTGCCCACACAATCAAAGCTATCAAAAGCCCATGCATTAATAGGAATATATAAAAGGAGTCCGAGTAAATAAGAATACCTTTTGAAGTTCATTAGCATGCTGGCTTCCAAATTTAGTGAATAAAGTTCATTCTATGCTCTATTAGTTATTCTTACAACGCATATTGAATAGGTTATGATCTATCCTGAGATGGTAATGTTGCAGGGATTTCATCTATAAGGAATATAACAATTCAATGGATATTACTTTTCTAGGCGCAGCAAAGACGGTAACAGGTTCTAAATACCTTATTACGATTGGTTCAAAAAAAATTCTTGTCGATTGCGGTTTATTTCAAGGATATCAAGCTGCAGGTACTCGCGGTGAGCGATTGTTACGTGGGGAACCAGAAATCAAGATTCATGGCGCCATGGTTCCTGTGCGAGCACAAATTAAATCCCTTAACAGCATGTCGGCTCATGCTGATTATCAAGAAATGTTAAATTGGTTGGGCAATTTTAAAAATACGCCACGTAAAATTTTCATTACGCATGGAGATATTGAAGCGACGATAGCATTAAAAAATAAAATTGAAGAAAGATTTAATTGGTCGTGCGTTATACCAGAATATTCGCAAACTGAAACGCTAAATTAAAGAAACATTTTTATTCTATTAGGACTACATCAATGCTGAAGAAATTATCACTTCCCGCTCCATTAAAACTACGATGGCAGCTCATGATTGTAGGCATTTCATTAATAGCAATTATCTTATCAATTTTATTCCGGGTTACTGCAATTTCATCTCCTGATTTGCCATTGTTGTTTGCGATCATTTTTGGCGGGATACCGTCGATTTTTCACATCTTATTGAAATTATTAAAATGTGATCTAGGTGCTGATGCTTTAGCAGCTATCGCATTAATTGCGGCAGTTATTTTGAACCAATATCTTGCAGCTGTTTTAATCATCCTGATGTTGGCAAGCGGACAAACACTTGAAGCTTATGCTATGCGCAAGGCTTCATCAGCTTTATTAGCACTTGCTGAGCGTATGCCTAACCTGGCGCACAGAAGAATGACTAATGGCATTGAGGACATTCCGTTACTTGATATTCATATTGGTGATGAGATTGTTGTTTACCCACATGAAACCTGTCCAGTGGATGGCGAAGTGATTGAAGGGCAAGGTTCGATGGATGAATCCTACCTTACTGGCGAACCTTATCAAATTTCAAAAGCGCCTGGTACATCAGTATTATCCGGTGCAATTAATGGAGAATCGGTATTGATTCTACAGGCCCAAAAATTACCTTCTGATTCTCGTTATGCATCAATTGTCGCGGTCTTGGCTGAGGCTGAACAAAAGCGACCAACCATTAAGAGGCTGGGCGATCAAATTGGTGCGATTTTCACTCCTGTTGCACTCGCTGTCGCATTAACTGCCTGGTATTTTACAGGCGATGCCATACGATTTCTCGCGGTACTGGTGATAGCTACACCATGCCCATTATTGATCGCCATTCCCATTACGATAATTAGCGCCATTTCAATGGCGGCGAAACAGGCTATTATCATTAAAGATCCAACCGTTTTAGAACGGCTACCGACTTGTCGAACCGCCATTTTTGATAAAACAGGTACGCTCACTTACGGTAAACCCATCTTAACGGAAGTTCTTACGAACAATGGCATTGACCCCAATTTCATATTACAGGTTGTTGCTAGTTTAGAACGATATTCTAAACATCCATTGGCTAGCGCAATGCTGCAATCGGCAGAAAAAAATAAATTGCGATTGCTTGATGCAACCAGCGTATCAGAAAAACCAGGCCAGGGATTAAGCGGTATTATTGAAGGAAATAAAGTACAGATTACTCATCGTAAAAAATTATTGAATACATTCCCTGAAATTGCAAGCCGACTACCGCCGGTTGCTACAGGGCTTGAATGTGTCGTACTGTATAATGACAAATACGCCGCTACACTGCGCTTTCATGACGCTCCACGCAAAGAAAGCAAATCGTTTATCAGCCATCTTGCTCCCGCACATCAGTTTAATAAAATAATGTTAGTATCAGGTGATCGTGAATCAGAAGTGAAGTATCTTGGAGCATTGCTTAATTTTTCAGAAATACATGCCTCGCAAACTCCGGAACAAAAACTTTCTATTGTACGGGCTGAAAGAACTATAGCGCCTACCTTGTTTATGGGTGATGGTATTAATGACGCTCCTGCATTAGCCGCCGCAACGGTTGGCATCGCATTTGGGCAAGGTAACGTGACTGCCGAAGCGGCAGGTGTTGTTATAATGGAGAATACGCTAAACAAAGTAGATGCATTGATGCATCTTAGCTTGGCTACTCGTAATATTGCATTGCAAAGTGCTATTGGCGGCATGGTATTAAGCCTGATCGGAATGGGATTTGCAGCAACAGGATATATTTCACCTGTTGTCGGTGC
>MGXX01000011.1:5711-9766 GCA_001801515.1 Gammaproteobacteria bacterium RIFCSPHIGHO2_12_FULL_38_11 | reverse complement strand
AAACAGGTTTATCACATTTTAAAGCATGAATTAATTCAGTATGAATGCGATGAGGTTCAACAACAGGAATGCGGGTGTGAATACGAATAATTTCAACGTGTTGAATATTGTTTAAGCGTTCAATAATAGATTGAAGTTGTATCGGTTTCAAAATGAGTGGATCGCCACCTGTAATAATGACTTCCCATATTTCGTGATGGTTGCTGATATAATTTATCGCTGCATTTGTCTCATGTTGAGAAAGCGTGGTTTTAGAACGGCCAATTTTTTCTTTTCTGAAACAAAATCGACAATATACGGGGCAAATATGCACAGGCATAAAAAGACAACGGTCAGGGTAACGATGAACAATGCCACTTACAATTTGGTGAGCATTGTCGCCGATTGGATCATCTCGTTCTATTGGTGAAATGTTTAATTCATTTTCACTGGGGATAAATTGCCTCGCAATTGGATCATTGTTTGTTGTCTGATCGATCAATTGCAGCATCTGTTGAGATATCGCGAGTGGAAGATGGGCTAAAGCTTTTTTTAAAACAGGAATATCTTTTTCTTTGATTAATGCATGTTGAACTAAAGCTTCTAGTGTGCGAGTTGAGTTTTTTTTCATGAATGCCGGCGTTTGTAAAATATTTTATAAATCAGATGGATAGTAATGCTTTGGGTAAAATTCAGTTCTCTGAAATTGTTCCACATTATACAAGAATTCAGGGGTGAGCCAAGCGAATTGATAGCTACTTTTGCGAAGGGTGACTGAGGAATGATCAAAGATGATGTTTCAATTCATCGTAATTGGGTTCATGTGTGAGTTCGCTCACTTGCTCAGTATACATGACTCGTCCGGACTCATCTAACATCACCACAGCGCGTGAAAGTAAGCCAGCAAGTGGACCATCTACGATGGTGACACCGTAATCGCTGCCAAATCCAGGATGCCGAAATACAGATACTGGTAAGACATTATCAAGCTGTTTTGCGACACAAAAGCGTTTTTGAGCAAATGGCAAATCTGCTGAAATACAAAGCACTAAAACATTTTTCAATTGCCCAGCTAATTTGTTGAAGTATTGCATGGCTGAGGCGCAAGTGGATGTATCAAGGCTAGGAAAAATATTTAAAATAATTTTTTTTCCAAGGTAATTTTTAAGATTAATTTCACTCAGGTCAGTTTTAGTAACAATAAAGTCAGGTGCAATAGAACCGATGGTAGGTAAACTTCCGACAGTGTGAGTAAGTGTGCCTTTAAAATAAATGGTAGCCATTTGTCCTATTTCTATCAAATATCACATCATTTGTAACTTGTGGATAAGTTTGAGTAAAACTAGTTGTCATCCTGAGCGTAGCGAAGGATCACTTTGATTCACACCCACTATTTGGATGATTTATTCTTTCCATGAAGAATTTAAGCTGATCCTTCGCTACGCTCAGGATGACAACCGCTACGCCAAGGATGACAACTATTCCATAATTTTAATAATAAAGTAGGCAATGAAGCTAGTATTATTTATACTTTAATATGGATATTCAGAACATTATCATGGGTAACTCAACATGACGGTCACATTTGAACATCGCGCAGATTTACTTCAATCCTTTCCTTGTTTCGCTGCTTTGACGGGAAAGCAGCGTGAAATATTAGCGTATTTGATGAAAGAAGAACATTTTCAAGCAAATCAACCTATTGTTACAGAAGGTGAACTTGTTGATAGCGTTTTTATCATCTTAGAGGGGCAAGCAGAAGTAACCCGAGGAGAATTAGATGCAAAAAAACATCTTGTCCAAGTCCCTATTGCATTTTTAAATCCCGGTGAAGCGATAGGCTTAAATGATACTGGATTTTATTCAGCAACAGGTAAGCGTACAGCGAGCGTTATAGCGTCAGGGAACATGATATTGCTACGCCTAGAGTTAAAAGATTTATACGAATTTCTCAAAAAATATCATTTAGAATCCTCGATGTCTAATGCAGCATCGAAAATGTTGCGAATGAAATTAATCAAACAGTGTTTACCTTTTTCTAAATTATCTCATGAGCGATTGCAATGGCTTGCAAATCATGTTGAAGATTTAATCGTGCCTGCTGGAACAGTTTTATTTACCCAAGGAGATATTGGTCATCAAAGTTATTTGATTTGTTCAGGACGTATTGAAATTTTAGTGAAAGATAAGCATGACAAAGAACGCAGTATTGCCATTCTAAAACCGCCAGCACTTTTTGGGGAAGCAACGCTTATCACACGCACACCACGAAATGCGACAGCTCGAGCAGTTGAAAAAAGTGAATTGTTGGTTTTACAACATGAATACCTTTCTGAGTTACTTGAATCAGAAAAGAACGTTGCACAAATGTTCATGACCTTAATGGTAGATCGTAGTCGTCCTATCCAGAATAAACACGTGAGTGTACACCATAGAGTTACAGCAGATGGTGAGACTCTCGCCATTTTAAAGAACCCTGATAATGGTCGTTACTTTAAGCTTTCAAAAGAGGGAGAGTTTGTTTGGAGAAAACTAGATGGTCGACATACACTACAAGAAATTACAATTGAATTAGCAGAGCACTTAAATATATTTGCACCAGATATTGTTGTAGCACTTATTTCAAAATTATCTAAGGCAAATTTTATCAATAATCTTGTCACAGCTGATGAACTGAATAGATCACCACAATCGTTTGTTGTAAAAAATGCTGATCGCATGAAGCGTATCTGTAATATGCGATATGCATTTGGTGATGCTGATGAGTGGATTAGTAGAACATATAATCGATATGTACATTACCTATTTGGTTATATTGGCCAGTTTATTTTAATTAGTTTTATCATCGCGGGATTAACTGCATTCATCGTCAGTACAGACGATGTATTATTCTTTTTTAGTGAAAAACATGCCAGTTTAATTTTATTATTGCTCGGATTACTACCACTTGGTTTGATTGGAGTATCACTTCATGAGCTGGGGCATGCCTATGCTGTTAAGGCATTTGGCTATGAAGTACATTATATGGGCGTTGGTGTTCATTGGTTGCGTCCTATTGCCTTCACTGATACTTCAGATATGTGGCTTGCAACGCGAAAACCAAGAATGTTTGTTAATTTAGCTGGTATTTATGTCGATGTTTTGGTTGGTAGTTTATCAGCATTATTTATTTTTTTAATTTCATCTCCTTATTTACAAGGGTTACTTTGGTTATTTGCTCTTTACTCTTATATTATTGCTTTTCGAAATTTAAATCCTTTACAAGATAGGGATGGCTATTATGTTTTAATGGATTGGATTGATAAAACTCATTTGCGTGATGTTGCTATATTGTGGTTGCTGAAGGGATTTCGTGAAGCATGTAAAACACCGCACTTATTTCGTGAACACATACCAGAAGTGAGTTATTGGTTTTTTTCTGTCGTTTTTCTCATATTTGTTAGCATCATCACCTATATTGTGCAAGCTTATGTTCTCACTGTTCTTGATATTCATTTCACTAATCCATTATTTTCTCTTATATTTCCTCTTCTTGCAGTTGTGTTTTCATTGACAAGAGTCTTTATTAAAATTAATCGAGAGAAGAAAGGAAATATTTAAATTTTCATGGGCAGTATGACTAATTCCTTACCTTGCAAATGGAGATTACGTTGTAAGGTCAATGGAGTTTCATTGTGCAAAAGTCGTGTAACCCAATTATCATGTTCAAAAATAAGTTTGCTTGAGAAAAAGATACAATTCACATATTTTTGCGATACTTTTTCCGATATGACTGCCAATTCATCTACGGTATCGGTTCCAAATGCAGCATAAGCTTCCGCTGCAAGACCATATTGGTGACAATAATCAACAAAATATTGCAGATTTTCATTGACTTTATCTTGCATATTTTTTAATTCATTTTGTCCCGCAAAACTTTCGACATCAACGATACCGGCACTAATAAAAACAAAATTTTTAAAATGTCTTGGAAAAATACGAATGACATTGAGGAGGGTATGCATGGCTATCCCTAAACTTTTACCGACAAATATGACAGCTGTTGGTTGTTGTGGATCAATTGCGGTAACGTGTGC
>MGXX01000011.1:1254-5698 GCA_001801515.1 Gammaproteobacteria bacterium RIFCSPHIGHO2_12_FULL_38_11 | reverse complement strand
GGTTGCTTTAATTGAATATCTAATTCCGCTAATTTTTTATTAAATTTATTGTAATGTCGTTTAATCATTAAACATAATAAAATCACGGCACAGGTAATCATGACAGTTAACCAACCGCCAGATTCAAACTTAGAAATCAGTGTAATACATAAAATACTGCTGGTGATAATAAAAGCGAGTAGCGAAAGTAATAGCCGTAATTGCCAGCGTTTAGATGCTTGTTTTTTATGTTTGAGCCAATAAACACATAAGCCAAATAAAGAAAGCGAAAAGGTGATAAAAACATTAATACTGTATAAAACCACTAAGATTGATACTTTTCCCCGACACCAAATGAGTATTGCTAAAGCAAAGACGCCAAATAAAATGAGCCCATTTTGTATAACAAGACGGGTTGATAAATGACGAAAGCGATTAGGCATCCATCCATCAATTGCCATATTTGCAAGTACAGCAGGCCCTGCTAAAAAGCCCGTATTCGCTCCGACAAAAAGTAATCCTGCTTCAAGTAGCAAAGTTAATCCAAGCAAAAATTGTCCGAGTTCTGATGGGCCTAAAATAGATCGAAAGACAACGGCATTCAGTGTTTGACCCATTTGTGGATGGGGTGCCCATAACAAGAAGAGTAAAATCATTCCAGCAGCAGTCATACTGAGTGATACGGCCATATAGAACATGGTCCATTTACCAGTCACCACACGTGGTTCACGCAAGCGATTGACGTTGTTCGAAACAGCTTCAAGACCAGTATAGGTACCACTTCCTAATGAATAAGCATGTAAAATAAGCGCTAAAACCGGCAGCCATCCAATTGTTAGTATGGTATTGCGTGTTTCAGTAATGGTATTGGGTACGATTAAAAGTAAACCTTGATGATGAATGACAATACCGTAAATAATTAAAAAAATATGTAAAATAAAAAATCCTAGAAAAATAGGCATCAAAATTTTAATTGACTCTTTCATGCCGCGCATATTTAAAAGCAGCAATAAAGCGATGAGTAAGACTTCTGATAATAATTTGTAATGGATAAACGCAGTAGGTAATAAACTAAAAACTGCATCCATCCCGCTTGCAATCGATACTGCAATGGTTAATACATAATCGATAATTAAGGCAGCACCAGAGATAAGCCCAATATGCGGGCCTAGTAATTGAGATGCGACTTTATACCCTCCCCCACCACTTGGAAAAAGTTCTATGACTTGGTTGTAACCAACAGAAATAATAAAAACGGTGATCGCAGTTGCAATCGCAACATAGAGTGCAAACTGTGTATGTGTTCCCAGTGCAAGATAGGCTTCTTCAGGACCATAACATGAAGATGAAAGACCATCAGCCCCTAAACCAACCCATGCGAGAATGGCTACAAGCGAAACATGGCGTAAAATATTGGGATTGAATGGATTAAGAGGGTTGCCAAGAACAAAGCGTTTAATTTCTGTTTTGATAGACATAGAAGCTTATTATAAATTAATTTTATTTATTTTAATTGTTGTAATCGCATAATTCGTTTATCAAGTGATGGATGCGTAGAAAATAAAGTAAACCAGCGTGATTGATGTGAAATTTTCAATGCAGCCAAAGATGGCGCACGATCATCTTCCATTTCAGTAGTTTGTTGTAACCGTTTTAAAGCAGCGATCATCTTATCTCGCCCTACAAGTTTTGCACCGCCAAAATCTGCTCGGTATTCACGATAGCGAGAATATGCAGCAACTAAAATACTACCCAAAAGTGTGAAGAGAATATCAAAAACAATACTGAGTAAATAATAAGTCATGTAAGAGAAATCATTGCTGCGTTCGCTATCACGTGAAAGCGCAATTGAAATTGCATAAGCAGCAATACGAGATAAGAAGAGGGCAAATGCGTTAATGATGCCTTGAACGAGTGTCATGGTCACCATATCACCATTTGCAACGTGGGAGATTTCATGGCCAAGTACAGCTTCAATTTCATCTCGATTCATTCTAGATAATAGTCCAGAGGAAACAGCCACTAAGGAACGATTTTTTGTAGGGCCAGTTGCAAAAGCGTTTACTTCTGGTGAGTGATATATTCCTACTTCAGGCATCGTTCTTAAGCCTTTTTTACGCGCGAGAGAATAAACAATATCAAGTAAAAAACGTTCTTGTTGCACCGCACTTTTGGGATTGATGATGACGACACCCATTGCCATTTTGGCAACGAATTTCGACATTAAGAGGGAAATAAATGCGCCACTCATACCCCATATAGCACAAAATAGTGCTAATTGTGTATAATTTATACCATATTTGGTCAGATAGGAGTGTAAACCTAATGCGCTGGTAATGATAGAAATAGTTAAAATGACTAAAATGTTTGTCGCAAGGAATAAAAACACACGTTTTAACATGAGAACTGACCTTTATATTTTATTGATGACATTTTAGCTTGAGGCCATACGTAAAGCACCATCTAAACGAATGACTTCACCATTTAACATACTATTGTCAATAATATGCTTCACAAGCATAGCATATTCTTCAGGACGTGCCAGACGTTTTGGAAATGGAACACTGGATTCTAGCGACGCTTTCGCTTCTGGGGAGAGTTTTGCAAACATGGGTGTATCTACAAGACCGGGGGCTATGGTCATGACACGAATACCAAAATGTGCTAATTCGCGGGCTGCTGGTAAAGTCAATGCTACGACGCCACCTTTGGCTGCGCTATAAGCAGTTTGCCCAATTTGGCCTTCAAATGCAGCAACTGAAGCGGTATTGATGATGACCCCACGTTCTTCTTGTTCGTGGATAGGTAAATTGATCATCATGGCAGCGGCTTGGCTCATGATATTAAATGTACCAATTAAATTAATATCGATCACTTTTCTAAAATCATCTAGCGGCATGATACCGTTTTTATTGATCATACGTCTGGTATAAACAATCCCAGCACAATTGATACAAATTCGTGGTACTCCAAGTGTGGATTCAACCATTTTCATTGCATTACTCACACTTTCTTGGTTACTGACATCACAATGAAAAGCTTTTCCTTTTAATTCATCCGCTGTTACTTTTGCTGCTGCTTCATTAATATCAAATAATGCAATTTTTGCACCGTGATGTGCTAACAATTGCGCAGTCGCTTTTCCCATGCCAGATGCACCACCTGTAATAATTGCGGTACAATTTTTAATTTCCATTGATTTCTCCTTTGTTCGACGGAGTATCATACGATGTTCTTGTTTGATTTTCTAATCTTGTTATAGTGTGTTTCATACTGCAGCATTGTCATCCTGAGCGAAGCGAAGGATCTTATTGATAGACAATTATTTTCATGGAGATCCTTCGCTTCGCTCAGGATGACAATGCTGAGGCTCAGGATGACAATGCTGAGGCTCAGGTTGACAACGGTCATCAACCACCTTAACTTTTAAAATGAGGATGATATGAAAATCATTGTGGCTGTCAAACGTGTGATGGATTATAAAACATCCGTGCGAATAAAAGCAGATGGTTCTGCTGTTGAAACCGCAAATGTTAAAATGACAATGAATCCATTTGATGAAATTGCAGTAGAAGAAGCAGTGCGTTTAAAAGAAAAGCAGCTTGCCAAAGAAATTATTGCAGTGTCTATTGGGAATGAAGCTTGCCAAGAAACACTACGTACAGCACTTGCAATGGGTGCAGACCGTGCGATATTAATCAAAACAAGCATAGAACTAGAACCACTTGCTGCAGCAAAAATATTGAAAAAAATTGTAGAAGAAGAGTCCCCACAGCTCATTATTTTGGGTAAACAAGCAATTGATACAGATCATAATCAAGTTGGTCAAATGCTCGCTGGTTTATTAAATTGGCCGCAAGGAACATTTGCATCTGCATTAAATTTTCATGGTGATGGGGTTAGTGTGGTACGAGAAATTGATGGTGGGCTTGAAACTTTATTTTTAAAGTTACCGGCTGTCATTACAACTGACCTTCGTTTAAATGAACCACGATACATTTCTTTACCTAATATCATGCAGGCAAAGCGTAAAGAAATTCGCATGGTGCTTGCTGATACCATGCAACTTGATCTTTCACCGCGTATTAGCATACAAAAAGTTGCTCTTTCCGAAAAGAAACGTGCTGGTGTTCGTGTAGAAAACGCAGCTGAATTGGTTCGATATTTAAAAGATGAAGCGCAGGTGATTTGATGAAAACCTTAATAGTTGCAGAGCATGATAACAAAATTTTGAAACAAGCAACTTTTCATACAGTTTCAGCTGTAAAAGAATTAAATACATCTGCCGATATATTAGTGATAGGTTATCAGTGTCATCAAGTTGCAGAACAAGCAAGTTCATTACTATATATTGATAAAGTATTACTCGCCGACCATACAGTCTATGAACATCAATTGGCTGAAAATACAGCGGCCTTCATTGCAAAACTTGGTGAAAAATATGATTACATTATTAGCGCATCAA
>MGXX01000011.1:755-1197 GCA_001801515.1 Gammaproteobacteria bacterium RIFCSPHIGHO2_12_FULL_38_11 | reverse complement strand
TAAGTGATGTGATAAAAATTGTTTCTCCGGATACGTTTGTTCGTCCGATGTATGCAGGCAATGTACTTGCCACTATTCAATCAAAAGATAAAATAAAAATAATGACTGTTCGTACCACAGCATTTCCCGCAATAAAAAAATTAGACAATAAAGCAACTATAGAAACGATTACTGATGAAATTCAAAATAATTTATCTCAATTTGAAAAACAAACGTTAACCCAATCTGAGCGTCCCGAATTAACTTCAGCGCGTATTGTGATTTCAGGTGGGAGAGGTTTAAAAAATGCTGAAAATTTTAAATTAATTGAAGAAATTGCAGATGATTTAGGTGCAGCGGTCGGTGCATCGCGCGCAGCGGTTGATGCTGGTTTTGCACCGAATGATTATCAAGTGGGTCAAACAGGAAAAGTGGTTGCACCTGATCTTTACATTGCTGTTGG
>MGXX01000011.1:477-585 GCA_001801515.1 Gammaproteobacteria bacterium RIFCSPHIGHO2_12_FULL_38_11 | reverse complement strand
TTAAATTTTTTATTACCAGCAGCTTACGTGATGATCAACTTTCACCCCAAGAAATCAAACGTTTATTACTAGCCAATGCACAACTGCATCATGAATTAGTTAAAAAGC
>MGXX01000011.1:0-452 GCA_001801515.1 Gammaproteobacteria bacterium RIFCSPHIGHO2_12_FULL_38_11 | reverse complement strand
GGTCGTGAGGCTCCCTTTAAAGATCATCCAATTTTGAAAAGGCTTAGCGGAACTGATCAGCAAGAAATACCATTACCCAATGAAAATATTGCTGAAACGAATCAAGAAAAACGTAATGAATTGAAGTATCAACACAGTTTACGTTTCAAGCCAGACAATACACCACGTTTCGAGCCACCTAAACTTAAACCCAGTTAATGGATCAAAATGGCCACACTTGCTGATGCAATCATAGCAGAAAATAACAATGATGTTCGTCAATTGCTTGCTTATGGCGAAGATGTGAATCAACTGGATGAATATGGTTTTACCCCGCTTATAGAAGCTGCGATTGTTAATAATCTAGAAATCAGTAAATTTTTACTTGAAAATGGTGCTGATCCCAATCGTCAAGATGTTACAGGGGGTACAGCCCTGCATTGGGCCGCGGAAAATAATAATGTTGAATTATG
>MGXX01000010.1:468-10122 GCA_001801515.1 Gammaproteobacteria bacterium RIFCSPHIGHO2_12_FULL_38_11 | reverse complement strand
TGCTTACGCAGTTTGTACGCGTTAATGGCGCAGCTATGAAAAAAGAATCAAAAGATCGTGTTGAATTTGTAATTCAACGATCAATGGAGCAATGCATTCCATCCATTAATGATTCTTGGTATTCAAAGGCTAAAGCTAGCGATCAGATTCGTCAAGCCTGGAAAAATGCGCGGGTCACATCTGAAAAAACAGAAGCTGAACAAGTGTATCGTTCTGTTCAAAAAGCAAGAGAATCAAAACCTGCTAATATAAAAGCAGTGTCGCAGATTTTGAGTGATTATATGACTAAGAATCCATCGACGGCTTTTTCTGTTGAATTGAAGAAAATTTTTGGCGATTTCTTTGCTCAATATACACCTTCACGTGCTGTAGCTGTTCAGGTAAGCACACCTGTTGCAGTTGCTTCAGCATGCAGAGTGTAACCAACAAAATCAATGAACTTGCTCTTGCGTTTAATTACATAAGGGCAAGTTTTTTTTAAATCTGCAGGATGTTTTTATTTTCCCAGCTCTGTTGGTTTTATACCACCGATCCTTTTCGACAAACTCCAGAATTTGTTTCGTGATTTTTTAACCTAGATTCGGCAGACTCTGCTTTTAAGCTGGTTTTGTTTTCGTCGTAAACACACATCAGGACTTGATTTGTACGAAATAACTTGCTTTATTGAGAAAAATTACTTAAAAAAAACCTTTACAAGCCTAATAAACTCTTGAGGCGCTTCTAAATGAAAGCAATGCGCTTGTTTTTTAACTTCATGATAATGTGCATTTGGAATTTGATTAGCTAACAATTTACCATCTGCTACAGGTGTTAAAATATCTTCTTCCAGTGATAGCACGAATGTATCTGCAATAATTTTTTTCAAGCGGCTCGTAGTATCATGACTTATTAACGCGAAAAATTGCCGTAAATACGCAGCTTCAGTCATAGGATATGGATTATCATTTACTAATTTTAACGCATCAATAATATTATTTTCTTTTAAAAAGAAATTCAGACTGAAACACCATGGCAAGCCAATAACGCGAAACTCATCTTCGCGTGACAATCCCGCTTTTAGTAAATGCATTCTTTGCTTTATAATATAACAAGCACGCGGATCAAATTTTGCGGCAGTAGCATATAACATTAATTTTTTAATTCTATCTGGATGATGTAGTGCTAACTCCTGCGCAATTGCACCACCCATTGAATGCCCGACTACATGCGTTTTTTTAATGTTCAAATAATCTAGTAATGCTACCGTATCATTTGCCATATCCACTATCGTGTAATGATGTTCAACTTGCTGAGATAATCCACTGTCACGATTCTCTATTATTGTGACTTGATATTTGGCTGCCAATGAGTCTAATACATTTGCCCACATTAAATGATCCGCACCGTAACCCGTAATTAATAATAAGGGCTCACCTTGTCCGTATTGCTCATAGTAAATATCGATATTATTAACAGTTGCAATTGGCATTCATTTATTTCCAGATGGTTTTTTAGCATATTTTTGCTAAAAAATGCACTCTCATATTAAATGCATGTTTAATTAAATTAATTTCAACTCTTTTTACAAAACGGAACACCTAAATTATCACTTGTTTTTAACGCATATAATTTCGAACTTACCTTTTTTGCAAGCGCGTCAATATTATTGTGTCCATTTTTCACAATTATGATTGACTCGGAGTAGGTGGAGGTTGTAGAAGTTTACATGTGCCAGAACAGCTTCCACCCTGGGTGCATTCCGTGTATTGATTTGAAGATACTGTAATCATGCAGTTATAGTTGCTACCAGATGATGTGATGTTAGACACAACATCGGTAGGATAACCATGACCAGACCAGCATGAGTTTGTGGCTCTTGAGAGTTTGCAGGTTTGTGGGTTAATCACCAAGTCGATACAACTATTATCATATGATTTTTTTCCACCAGTGGTTGGATACCAATTATTGATTTGAATGCCAATAGGATAAGCGTTAGCGGTGTATCCAGGAGAGCCAGGATTGTAACATAGTGGCTGTGAGGAACTTCCCTGGGCTACTGGAAGATTAGATACCGCTGGGCATGTTCCTTCAGCAGGTAAAAAAATGTTTAATGCATCACCTCCAGGGCATGTTGGTGTACCGGTTAACTTATTCACTATAACCAGTGTAGTGTTTTTTTGTGTTTTTAGGTTTTCTGCGGAAAAAGCAGGCGTCGTCACTAAGGCAACAACAAATATACCAAGAAAAGTCGTCATAATTGCATTCTTCATACAAGCAACCTCAACGTGGATGTTTATATTATTATCACATGGGTGGCTAAGCTGTGTCCATGCTTTCTTGGGCGCTGCTCCAATTTCTGAGTGGGGAAAAGCAATTAGTGTATCCATCACTTTGGCTTTTTCTTCACAGATCCCAAGTTATTAGGCCGCTCGTTGTTTACTGCCTATGGTAAAAATCGCTGGATAGCGGGTATGAATTTTATGCCCGACAATATCAAAGAAGATTTTACAGATGAATATTGCGTCAATGAAATACAACGCGTTCTTGATATGCCTAATCTCGAGATCAAAATCATCAATAAAAGTTTTTGGACAATGGCAGCACAAGTTGCAAAACAATATCGCCATGGCAGGATTTTTTTAGTATAATAGATACCGAAAATAATTTTCATAAAATTTACGAAATAAATTCAACAGGTGCTGTTCTTATTCGTCCGGACGGCCATGTTGCTTGGAGAAGTAAGATTGCAATTAATAATCCTAAAGCTGAATTAGAAAAGTGCTTTTTAATATTTATATAATTGGGTTAATATAAACCGAAATGTGTATTTATTTTCCCACAAAACCAGTTAAATTATATTTTCATTGTCCTCTGCATTGAGCGTCATACGCCTATCGTTACGCAACACAGATGCACGTGGTGCCACCATCGTTTGAATAGCTTCTAAGGCTTTTTCGGCTTTTCCTTCTTGAACATATCCGATGATCGTATTGACAATAATAACTATAGCTCTATTTTATGTTTATGCAAACAACCTAATTTTTTTATAAATTGCAGAGCGGTTTTTGAGTTGGGAGAAAAATCGGTAGCAAATAAAATTTTTAATTCATTCATTGTTCACATCCTGTGTTAAGTTTTCTAAATTTTTTATAATGCTTTTTTCACCTTCAATTACATTCAACTATCTATTGAGCTATTTTTTCATAATACTAAAAAGAACATTGTCATTTATCATCGGCACCCATTTTTTTCTGAATTTCATCAATGATGATATTCGATAAATCAATTTACAATGGGTTTCATTCAAGCGCCTCTACTTGCACAATGTCATCAACTTCAGATAGCAATGAAATAGCATATTGTAACTCCCCTTTTGACTCAGCATGAATGCTAAAAAGTGGTTCATCTTTATCAACTAATTTTTCTAATGGCGCATAAAGTTTTACGCCCGCTGCAGGATCATGCGGCGCACCTGCCAATTTTGCTAATCTTGATAATTGTCGATTATCAATGTGACTTACACGACCTTTATGCTTTGCCGTAATTTCATGCGTAAAAGAGGCCGTCGGCGGTTCTCTTAATCCACCTTGTGCGTCACAAATCGATTGAAATTTTTTCCATGCCTTTCCTGATGATAATATTTCTGATGCAATTTTTTTCCCTTCACCCATTTTTACAGTCGGAGAAAACTCAATTATTTTTGCAGCAATTAACAAAGAACGCTCTTTCAAGTCGTTGGGTGCATCCGATTGATTTTGTAATACCGCCAACACATCTTTCGCTTCTAACGCGGGTCCTATTCCTCTGCCAACAGGTTGTGAACCATCTGTTATAATTATTTCAGAATGGATATTAAATTCATTCGTCACTGTTTTGAATAACGCCGCTAAATTTTGTGCTGTATTCAGTGATCGTACTTTTACTGTTGATCCAACAGGAATATCTATCACAATATGCGTGGCACCCGCCGCTATTTTTTTAGAAATTAGGGATGCAATTAATTGACCTTCGCTATCAACATCCATTGCGCGTTCAACACGAATTAAAATATCATCTGCCGGACTGAGTGAAACTGCACCACCCCAAACAATACAGCCGCCTTCTTGTTCAACCACTTTACGCATTGCATTAACATTTAGATCAACAGGCGCTAATGTTTCCATTGTGTCTGCTGTGCCTGATGGTGATGTGATCGCGCGAGAGGAAGTTTTTGGCATAATCAAACCAAATGCCGCTACAATTGGAAGCACAATTAACGTAGTGCGATTACCCGGCAGCCCACCAACGCAATGTTTATCTACAATTACATTGTTTGTCCATGATAATTTTTCACCCGCATCTACCATCGCTCGCGTTAATTCTATAATTTCAACATTATTTAAGCGGCCGCCAGCACAGGCTGATAGAAACGTGGCGATATTGATATCTGAATAATATCCTTTTGCAATATCATCAATGATATGTTTTATCTCAAATGATTTAAGACTATTTCCATACAATTTTGATCTCACAAAGCTCAAAGATTGTAATGAGTGAGGGTGGGATAGTTTGACCACGTCATCAATTTTTGCATCTAATAGTTGCCAAGCATATTTTGATAACGATACCTCTCCGTGTTTTAATAATCCATTATCAATGGTATTTAATGTTGCAAATATACTTTTTTCTCCTAACGTTACACGCACTCGCGCATGCACTTCAAACCCTTCTGATCGGCATACATGGCAATCTTTACGCATAAAAATCACAGCTTCTTTATACGTATCAATGCCTAATTGCTTTAGTCGCAATGGCGTATTTTCAGCATTCAAGATAATATTTCCTCAAGATCGTATTTTTAAAATCAGGTGCAAATAACGCCATTCTCAACTTTTATAGTATCGAATCAACTACACAATTAAAAGTTGAGAATGGCGTGCAAATACATTAAAACTGCGCCAGAAACCGTAGATCATTTTCAAAAGTCATACGCAGATCATTAATGCCATAACGCAGCATCGCCAGGCGATCAAGCCCAATGCCAAATGCAAAGGCAGAATATTTTTTCGAGTCAATGCCAACATTCTCGAGCACATTTGGGTGAACCATGCCGCAGCCTAAAACTTCAAGCCAACGAACAGGAGACGATGTACCCCAAGCAATATCCACTTCAGCCGACGGTTCGGTGAACGGAAAATAACCCGGACGAAAACGTAGCTGAACTTCGTTTTCAAAAAAAGCATTCAAAAAATTTTGTAATAAACTTTTTAAATGCGAGAAATGACAATTTTCATCAACCACCAAACCTTCAAGTTGATGAAACATCGGCGTGTGTGTCATATCTGAATCACGACGATATACTCTACCCGGCGTAATTATTCTAATCGGAGGCTTTTGATTTTTCATCACGCGAATTTGCACAGGTGAAGTATGTGTTCGTAACAACTTACCATCTGGAAAATAAAATGTGTCTTGTGATTCTTTCGCAGGATGGTGATCAACAAAATTAAGCGCAGAAAAATTATGATAATCATCTTCAATTTCTGGACCTTCTTCAACGGAAAATCCCATTTGTGAAAATAATTCAACGACACGTTCACGAACACGCGTGACAGGATGTAAACCACCTGTTGTTTGTTGTCCACGGCCTGATAAAGTAACATCGATTTTTTCAGAAGATAATTTTTCGTTTAATTCAGCGGTTTTAAATTGATTGTCTTGTGTGTTTAATAAATTTTGAATTTGCGATTTCGCATCATTAATTAATTGACCGACCCTTGGACGCTCTTGCGCACTCAATTGACCAAGTTGTTTCATTAGTTCAGTGAGATCACTTTTTTTGCCTAGGTATTTAACGCGGAGATCTTGAATTGAGTTAGCATCCTTCGCTGATGCAATTAAGGATTTTGCTTCATTGATAATTGCGTTTAATTTATCTTGCATAATCTCATTAGGGGATCAGTTGTCAGTAAGCATCACTGATCACCACCGATTCTTGATCCCCTGATCCTTTACTTTAATGCACTCGCCGCTTGTTTCGCCAATGTTGCAAATCCTGCTTTGTCATGCACTGCTAAATCAGCCAACACTTTACGATCTAGTGTAATATTCACTTTTTTTAGCCCATTCATAAAACGACTATAGGAAAGACCATGCAATCTTGCCGCTGCATTAATACGTGCAATCCATAATGAACGAAATTCGCGTTTACGCTGACGACGATCGCGATAAGCATATTGCAATGCTTTAATAACCGCTTGCTTGGCAACACGAAAAACGCGACTACGCGCACCGTAGTACCCTTTTGCTAATTTTAATATTTTTTTATGGCGCGCTTTCGCTGTTACACCACGCTTTACTCTACCCATCGTTGTTCTCCACTTTTTTTATACACCTTCGCTTTCGCTGGGTGTGGGGGTTGTTGTTTCAACATCGTACTTCTTAAAACTATACTGCGTGCTTTGTCGCTTCCGCTCGCTGACGCTCGGGGTTCTGAATATTGCCACGGCTATTTAACGCACATCATCCGTTCAACAGACAACTTATCGCAATCTTTCATCGTGGTTTTACCACGTAATTGACGTTTACTTTTTTGCGTTTTCTTCGTCAAAATATGACTGCGTGTTGCACGACGTTTTTTAAATGTGCCATCACCCCGTGCTTTAAAACGCTTTTTGGCACCACTGTTTGTTTTCATTTTTGGCATAAAAAACTCTCTCTGTTTTCTTGTTATTAACGCACTCACTTATTCGCTTGCGCTCATACGTGCGTGCTTCTGTGCAAAATTCACCAGTATGTGATTACTTGCTTTTCCCCATCGCAACCAGCATGGTAATTTGACGGCCTTCCATTTTTGCTTCCTGCTCAATCACCGCACCTTCTGGCAAATCTTTTTTTATGCGATTAATAAATTCTATACCCAACTCTTGATGCTGCACTTCACGGCCTCGAAACCGCAAACTTATTTTCACGCGATCGCCTCGTTCCAAAAATTCAGCAATTTTTCGCATTTTAATACGGTAATCACCAATATCTGTTACGGGTCTAAATTTTATTTCCTTAACTTGAATCTGTTTTTGGTGCTTTTTTTGCTGTGTTCGACGTTTACTTTGGTCAAACACATATTTTCCGTAATCCATAATCCGACAAACCGGCGGCTCATCATTCGGTGAAATCTCAACAAGATCCAGGAGTGCACGTTTTGCTTGCATCAAAGCGTCTTCGATACTCACAATCCCAACTTGTTCACCATCCTGATCAATCAAACGCACACGTGGCACACGAATAAGATCGTTTACACGCGTATTCTTACTTGCTCTGATATGCAGTACTCCTCAAATATTCAACAAACTTGTCCGCAGTCATCGTCTCTGATTGATCAATGCCAATCTGACGCACTGAAACTGTTTCGGCTTCAACTTCTTTATCCCCAATGACAAGCTGATACGGCACGCGGGCAATTGTATGTTCGCGAATTTTAAAGCCTATCTTCTCATTTCTCAAGTCTGAAACTGCCCGAAGCCCGACATTCTGAAGTTTTTTCGTGATCTTGTCTACATATTCAAGCTGTCTATCAGAAATATTCATTACAATCACTTGAACGGGCGCTAACCAGAGAGGAAAAAGACCAGCATGATGTTCAATTAAGATACCTAAAAAGCGCTCCATCGACCCCAACATAGCCCGATGCAGCATAACAGGTGTTTTTTTATCACCCTTCTCATCAATATAATGCGCATCCAAGCGTTCTGGCATAGAAAAATCAACCTGGATCGTACCACATTGCCAGGTTCGCCCCAAACAATCGCGCAGATGAAATTCAATTTTAGGGCCATAAAACGCACCTTCGCCCGGTAAATAATCAAATTGAATTGATTTGGCATTCAATGCTTCTGTCAACGCATTTTCTGCTTTATCCCAAACGTCATCACTACCCACTCTTTTTTCAGGGCGCGTTGCCAACTTATAAACAATGTCGCTAAATCCAAAATCCTTGTAAAGACCGTGTAACTGATCGATAAAAGCAAATACTTCGCTTTGAATCTGCTCTTCAGTACAGAAAATATGGGCATCATCTTGCACAAAGGCGCGTACGCGCATAATACCATGCAAGGTACCCGATGGTTCATTACGATGACAACAACCAAATTCTGCAAAACGAATAGGCAAGTCACGATAACTTTTAATGCCTTGCTTGAAAACCTGAACATGGCAAGGACAATTCATCGGCTTCACAGCATATTTTCTATTTTCCGACTCGGAGGTAAAAATACCGGCATCAAATTTTGCCATATGACCCGATTGTTCCCATAAACTCACATCCACCAATTGTGGTGTATTAATTTCTTGGTAACCCCCTTTTTTCAAAACAGAACGAATACGGTCTCGCATAATATTAATTATCATCCAACCATTCGGATGCCAAAAAATCATGCCAGGTGCTTCTGCTTGCAAATGAAATAAATCCATTTTTTTCGCAATTTCGCGGTGATCTCTTTTTTTTGCTTCTTCAATTCTATCCAAATGTTCTTTTAATTTTTTCGTATCAGAAAAAGCTGTGCCATAAATACGCTGCAGCATTTCATTTTTAGAGTCACCGCGCCAATAAGCACCCGCTAATTTCGTTAATTTAAAGGCTTTTAATAAGCCCGTACGCGGAACATGCGGTCCACGACATAAATCCACAAAATCAGCTTGTTCGTAAACCGTTAGCATCTCATGTTCAGGAATATCACGGATAATTTGCACTTTGTAATGTTCACCCATTTTTTCAAACAACGTAATTGCACTATTACGAGAAATTACTTTGCGATGCACTTTAAAATTGGCTTTCGCCAATTCTGTCATTTTTTTCTCAATGGCTTCTAAATCTTCTGGAGTGAAAGGGCGAAAGGCAAAATCATAAAAAAATCCATCCTCAATCACAGGGCCGATGGTCACTTGTGCTGTTGGAAATAAAGATTTAACGGCATGTGCTAACAAATGTGCCGTAGAATGGCGAATCACATCTAACGCTGCTTCATCGCGATCAGTGATTAATTTAACTGTTGCATTTGATTCAATCAAAGTTTCTGCATCAATTAATTTATCATTCACCACTGCGGCAATTGTCGCTTTTGCCAAACTGGGGCTAATAGATTCTGCGACTTGTATAGCTGAAACTGGCTGTTGAAATTCTTTTTGAGATCTGTCTGGGAGTGTGATGGTAAACATAAACAACCTTAAAAATTAAATAATCCTCGATTCGGCGGTTAAAACCGGCGGAAGGAGGCTTAAGGAACAGGTACGAAATAAGTCGTACAACTGGTGGCCAAGATGGCGTGAGATTTAAATGTTTTGATTGAGAAAATGTGAAGGAATGCTTATTGCATTTCGAACATTTTCGAATGAAAAACATTTAAAGATCACGTCATATTGGGAGACCAGTTGTACGACTTATTTCGTACCTGTTCCTAAGCTAATCTGGGATAATACAGCAATTCCCAACGAATTGAAATTCACTGATGTTTCGTACAACAGTCCCCGCTCTCAGACAAGATTTCCCAAAATAACCAGTAGTACACCGAACAAGATACAAGATATGTGTTATGTAAAATGTAAATCAGAACCTATCCAATCGGTAACCTGGATTAATTTCATCATCCCTGCATTTTGTTGCAATATCACCTAAAGATAAAACACCTGAAACTTCATTTT
>MGXX01000010.1:0-396 GCA_001801515.1 Gammaproteobacteria bacterium RIFCSPHIGHO2_12_FULL_38_11 | reverse complement strand
GATGGATTTAAACTATTTCATGATCGTTCTGACGCTGGCATACGTTTAGCAAAACAATTAGAGCGCTATCGTGATGATCATAATGCGATAGTTCTGGCAATACCGCGCGGGGGTGTTCCTGTGGGCTATGAAGTGGCAAAAACATTGCATTTATCACTGGATGTATTTGTTGTCCGAAAATTAGGTGTTCCGTTCCAGAAAGAGTTAGCGATGGGCGCTATTGCCAGTGGTGATGTGATTTTTCTAAATAATGATCTTATTGCAAATTTAAATATTACCAATACTGAAATAAATCGCGTACTGGCAGAAGAAAAAATGGAGCTGCAACGACGTGAAATAAAATATCGACAAGGTCATCCATCACCTGATATAGCTAAAAAAAATGTCATTTTAATT
>MGXX01000009.1:10945-15146 GCA_001801515.1 Gammaproteobacteria bacterium RIFCSPHIGHO2_12_FULL_38_11 | reverse complement strand
TTGCGATTGGAATTGCAACCCATAAAATAGCAAGCGATTCGTTTGATCAATTTATTAAAGCGCTCGCATCACATTCATTTGGCCATGATGCACGATCATCTGTAACTAATGTTTTGCAATCATTTCTTGTTCCTTCGCCAAACTCCACGCTACTTACTTTACAAAATGAAATTGAAGCTTGCTTTTCTAATCGAACAATTGAAGAAATAATGGATGCATTACAAAAAACACCCTCATCTTTTGCTAAAGAAACAGTAACGCAACTTCTTAAAAAGTCCCCAACAAGTTTGAAAGTATCTTCACAGGCACTACAACGAGGGAGCACGCTTTCGTTTGATGATTGTATGCGGCAAGAATTTCGACTCGCTCGTCGGTTTTTACAGGGGCATGATTTTTTAGAGGGTATAAGAGCCGTTATTATTGATAAAGATCAAATGCCAAAATGGAAGCCTGCTACACTTTCTGATGTGAAACAACAGGATATACAAGAATATTTTGAGCCGCTTAAAGAAGAATTAATTTAAATCAACTTTGCTAACTTCTTATAAATATTAATATTTTTTTGCAATCTCCTCATTCGTTTTGATCTGCGTTATACTTAATATAAGGCATTAAAATAAGGAGGAAATAAAAGGCAAAACATTTAAAGATCTACCCAATATAAAAACAAATAAACGAGGGAGGTTTATCATGTTACCGGTCCAAATTACCATTAAAAACATTCCTACGTCGCCTGCCTTAGATACCCATATTCGAAAACGAGCGCAAAAATTAAAGCATTTTTTCCATCCGATTAGCAGTTGTCGGATAGTTGTTGAACTACCTCAGAAACATAAGCATCAGGGTAAATTATATAATGTACGTATTGATGTGACTGTTCCAGGTAAAGAATTAGTAGCAACACGAAAAAGTGATGAAGATATATATGTTGCTATTCGAGAGGCATTTAAAGTGATGGAAAGGCAATTAGAAGAACATGGACGAAAACGGCATGGGCGAATTAAAACGCATAATGATGTTATGTATGGACAGGTTTCGCGTCTTCTTTCAACGGAAGGTTATGGGTTTATTGAAGGATATGATGGGAATGAATATTATTTCAGTATGACCAATGTAAGCCATCCTACATTCGAACAATTGACCATTGGTGATGAGGTTGAATATATGCCCGAACAGCAAAGTGAGGGCTTATGCGCAAATCATGTTGTTAAAAAGAAGGAAGCCATAGAAAGTTAATTTCCATCCAAAGGATGTGACTTGGATATGAGATGGCGCAAAGCTGTTTTGTTAGCTTGTTCCCGACTAAAGATTAAAAATAAGGTTCTGTCCCCAAGCAGTTTTTTAATGCGACAGCCCTGGCTTAGAAATGGTCAATCATCGCGCCAAGAGCTAACATGTTGTATCTTCACCTTTTGGTGGGACATAAGATTGGCCTTTTGCAAGTTTAATCAAATTTTCATCTAGTTGATTATTCACAGTTTGACAAACAGAACAGCCTGTTTTACTAGATTGTTCTGATGATTGCGCTGCAATAGCCCCTATAGCCCCTTCTGACATCAACATGATCCCTGCAGCTATGCACATTACAGGAATAATTTTTATATTTATCATCGATTTCATGATTAAATCACTCCTCTTTTTATTCATAGATTAATTATAGATCATATTTATTAAACTGCTCTAAATTAGAACAATCCATCATGAGCTTCATTAACTATTTGATTTTCAAGGTTCAATTCACAAAGAGTACTTGCAATTTCAAGGTGTTCAACTTAATAATTGCCTTAATTTGTATGAACATACCCGCATCAGTAATAGGTCGAAAATTAAGGAGACATTCATGAGTATTACTCAACAACTTCAACGTGTTATTTCAGAATACCATTTGTTAAAACACCCATTTTATCAAGCCTGGTCTCGCGGAGAATTAACTCAAGAAACATTAAAAACTTACGCGAAACAATATTATCATCAAGTTCAATCCTTCCCGCGTTTTATTTCTCGCGTACATACAGAATGCCCGATGATTGAAGCACGTAAAGTCTTATTGGAAAATTTAGTTGATGAAGAAATACATGGAAAAGATCACCCACAACTTTGGATGCAATTTGCAGAAGGTTTAGGGGAAAGTCGTCAAGAAGTGATGAATGAACAGGCGATACCAGAAACACAATTATTAGTTGATAAATTCTATGAACTTGCTGGCCGCGATTGGCGTGATGGATTATGTGCGTTGTACGCATATGAATCCCAAGTACCAGAAGTTTCAACATCTAAAATTGCTGGTCTTAAGCAATTTTATAATATTACTGATGAAGCCACACTTGAATTTTTTACCGCGCATCAAGAATATGATGTTGGCCATGCTAAGCAAGTTGCAACATTGATTGATCGTTATGTTGAAAAAGATCGCGCAGTTGTTGCAACACAAGAAGCAGCACAAGCTCTGTGGGGATTTTTAGATGGTATGTGTAGAGTGAGTGAAATACATTGCGCTTGCTAACTATACATTGACATTCACAGTTTGTTACACAACTTATCCCCAGAATCTGTGGATAAGTTTGTTTTCGCGAAACGACAAAAAATATAAACTGAAAATATTGTTCGCGGCATTCAGTATGATGATTGCCGCGAATGTGTTAACTAAAAATTAGACAAGTGCTACGTTCAAACCCAAGGACCATAAATCGGTACTACCCGTTTGATGATTTCCGACCGCTTGTGCAAACTGTGCGATAACATCATATTTAGGTGTCAGGCTGTAATCAAAACCCAAACCCCAATAAAAACTAACAGCTTGACCACTTTTGGCTACACCCGAAGTGATCGCCATTTTTTGAGCGTAACTATAAGCAACACCTGCTTTTCCTAAAGCACTCATGTTATTGAGGAGCGGGTATCGTCCCGTTAGTGCTAATGGAATGGCAAGATGTTCAGTTTTAGCAACGATTGTACCACCAGTTGTTTCTTTTGAATTGTAGTATTGCGTGTAACCCAATTCAGCTCCCCAAATAGAGTTACATTGATAACCTGCAACTACACTACCAGCGGGCCCATTTTGCTTTACATTGTCACCAGAATTTCTATTGGGTTTATCACGAAGATGAGATATGCCAATATTAGCACCGACATACCAATGCGGTGTATCTAATGTATAGGCATTTAATTTTTCACGGACCTGCCGCATGCTGCTTGCCATATCTGCATAAGCGGACATTGAAATAAGTGTTGGAAATAAAAGAAGTGTTATTGTATTAAAACGACGAAAAAATGGTTGAAATTTCATGTTTATCTTCCCTGTATGTTAGACTCCGAAAAATCCTTCAATACATCCCGACATCATTAAACATAACATCACTAATACGAAAATTCGGGCAACAGTAATTTGCATATCATCATCCTTCTGATTTTGACTAAAAATTTCCCAAATTTTCATCGTACGTGAAGGCAAGATAAATTGCAACTTGGCAGTGATTCAGGGCTGCCCCATTAAAAATAAGGTTCTGCCCCCAAGAAATTTTTTAATGGGGCAGCCCTGGGCAGTGATTTTTCTATTTTTGATGTATACTCAAGCGTAATATTAAATGACAAGTTTTAGTGGTGGGAGTAGCTCTGGAAAGGAAAAAATATATGATTTTAAATCGACGATTTACACCACTTAGCCTTTTAATGTTAAGTATTAACGGAATGATTGGTTCAGCATGGTTATTTGCACCATTGTATGCTGCGAAAATCGCAGGCCCTTATGCAATTATTGCATGGTTGATTGGTGGTGGTTTAACAATTGTGATTGCATTAACGTTTGCTGAAGTTTCTGTTCTTTTACCAGTTGCTGGCGGCAGTGCTCAGATTCCACAACAAAGTCATGGTATTTTAACCAGTTTTATTTTGAGTTGGATTGCCTGGCTCTCTTCATTGACCATGGCACCTATTGAAGTACAAGCAATTCTGCAATATGCCTCCACTTATTTTACTTCATTCACAACGCTTTCAAATAACGTACCGACTTTAACAAACATAGGACTTATTGTTGCTACACTTTTAATGCTTTTATTTTGCATTATTAATGTGGTTAGCTATAGAGGGCTCATTCGGTTTAATTTTTTATTATTTTGGTTCAAAGTACTCGTTATTCTTTTAGCAATTGGCATGCTCATGAAAGTTAGTTTTCATGCTGTGAACTTTTCAAATTCAATCGCCC
>MGXX01000009.1:10531-10838 GCA_001801515.1 Gammaproteobacteria bacterium RIFCSPHIGHO2_12_FULL_38_11 | reverse complement strand
TACCACTTTCTATAGTGGGGTCAATTATATGCTGTTTAGTGCTTTATTTAGGTTTACAAATTGCATTTATCGCCGCATTACACCCAAGCCTATTATTGAATGGGTGGGAGAACGTCATTTTTACAGGT
This sequence comes from Gammaproteobacteria bacterium RIFCSPHIGHO2_12_FULL_38_11, assembly GCA_001801515.1. The sequence goes on along the minus strand of MGXX01000009.1, from coordinate 10,710 downwards.
GATGTCGGCCCATTTGCAGGGTTAGCTGCAGGATTAGGTTTAGTCTGGCTTACCAAGCTTCTCTATATAGATGCTGCCATATCACCATCAGGCGCAGGGTTAATTTACGTCACCTCAACTGCACGTATTCTTTATGCGATGAGTCAAATTGGCTACATGCCTCGTTTTTTATCTTATCT
>MGXX01000009.1:9450-10459 GCA_001801515.1 Gammaproteobacteria bacterium RIFCSPHIGHO2_12_FULL_38_11 | reverse complement strand
TCCCGGTTGGCAATCAATGGTGAGTTTTTTAGTATCTGGTATGGTAATTTCTTATGCTATGGGTCCTATCGCATTACTGTGTATGCGCATTGAACGTCCATATGAAACGCGTCAGTTTCGCTTAAAAGCAGCAACTCCAATGTGTTTACTCGCATTTTATTTTTGTAATTTATTAAGTTACTGGACAGGTTGGGAAACAATTTCGAAATTAGCAATTGCAATGATGATTGGTTTAGTGTTTTTTATCTTTGCTTGCTTTCGAGGACGTTTAAAACAATCGTCACTCGGTATACGATCGGGTTTGTGGATGATTCCTTATTTGGGTGGCCTTGTCACCATTTCTTATCTTGGCGCTTTTGGCGGAAAACATTTTATTCCATTTGGATGGGATTTTTTAATTATTGCAATATTTAGTGCGGCAATGCTTTATTTTGCAGTTAAAAGTCGCACCATTGTTTCCGTACAAAAAAATGTTCAAAGAGCTTCTGCTGAGATATCGATAGCGTAATGTACAGGGGTGTCTCAGAAATACCGCCTGTCATTGTGAGGCGGGCAAATTAATCGCCTGTCATTGCGAGGCCGCGTAGCGCTTGGCCGAAGCAATCCAGAGAAATTTGTAATATTTTTTCTGGTTTGCTTCGTCGGGCTATGCCCTCCTCGCAATGACAGTGATTGATTAATTTGCTTTATTGACAGCCACTTCTAAGCATGTTTAGATGCGTGATTTCTATCACTAATTTCACTTCCATGCAGCGATTAAAAGTACAAGATTTATACAAATCTTTTCGTGATCATCCAGTTTTGCAGGGTGTTTCATTTACAGCAAATAAAGGTGATGTTATCGCTATTATGGGCAGTAGTGGTTCTGGAAAAAGTACTTTATTGCGTTGTATGAATTTATTGACGCTACCAGATCGCGGTTTAATTCAAATTGATCACCAGGTAATAGAATTCACTGCAAATCGCCAAACTAGTTTAAATCACCGTGAAATTACACAATTACGTCGCA
>MGXX01000009.1:4783-9285 GCA_001801515.1 Gammaproteobacteria bacterium RIFCSPHIGHO2_12_FULL_38_11 | reverse complement strand
CTCAGCGCTTGACCCTGAAATGGTTGGAGAAGTATTAACTGTTATGCAACAACTTGCAACAGAAGGCATGACGATGTTAATTGCTACACATGAACTCGGGTTTGCACGGCGTGTTGCAAATCGATCATTGTTTTTAGATAGTGGCAGTATTATTGAGCAGGGTGAAACAGCCACTCTTTTTGCTCAGCCACAAACGGAAAAATTTCGTCGTTTTCTGGAAGCTATGCAATATTAATGAAGAGGAATTTGGCAATGATAAACTTTAAAAAAATTACGGTATTTTTTATTTTACTATTGCAAAATCCTTTATTACTAGCGGCAACGCCTTCAATCATCCGCTTTGCAACAGAGGCAACGTATCCACCATTTGAATATATTGATGAAACAGGCCAAATCAAAGGTTTTGATATTGATCTTGCGAAAGCGTTGTGTGCAGAAATGAATGCACAATGTACTTTCACCAATCAAGCATTTAATAGCTTAATACCCAGTTTACAATTAGGTAAATTTGACGCGGTGATTGCAGCACTTGGAATAACCAGCGAACGAGAAAAACAAGTTGCGTTTACAAATGCTTATTATGAACCTAGCGCAAGTTTTGTTGCACCACTTGATAAAAATTATTCAATTTCTAATTTAACTGGGAAAACGATTGGCGTGCAACAAGGTACAACATTTGAAAAATATTTAGTTGATCGTTTTCAAAATAAAGTTGTGATGAAGTCATACGCAAGTGTTCAAGATGCATTCCTTGATCTTTCATCTGAACGCATTGATTTAGTCCTTGCTGATACACCGATTGTGCAAGAATGGTTAAAACGAGATGATAATAATAAGCATTACGCAGTCGTAGAAAAACCCATTGTTGATCGTTTGTATTTTGGAGCGGGATACGGTATTGCAGTACGAAAAAATGATACTGCCTTACAACAATCTTTGAACAATGCTTTAGCTACAATTAAAAAAAATGGAAAATATCAAAAAATAATGGATACCTATTTTAGTACGAAATCATCATCATGAGCATTCATGGTTTTTTCTTTCAACTTTTTTTAGGCAGCATAGTGACCATCAAGCTAGCATTGAGTGGGACAATGCTTGGGCTGATTATCGGTTTGATAGGCGCTCTATGCGAATCTATTCGTAATATATTTTTGCGTTATTGTTTATCAGGATTTATTTTTATTATCCGTGGATTACCTGAACTTTTAGTTTTATTTTTTATTTACTTTGGAATGACCGCCATTTTAAGTGATTTGTTCAATCATTATATTGATATTAATTCTTTTTTTGCAGGTACAATTGCACTCGGTTGTATTTTTGGTGCTTATGCTTCTCAAGTTTTTCGTGGTGCTTTTTTAGCAATTGATCGTGGTCAGATTGATGCAGCACTTGCGATTGGATTTACTTCGTACCAAATTTTCACGCGTATACAATTACCACAAGCATGGCGACATGCATTACCAGGCCTTAGCAATTTGTGGTTAACATTATTGAAAGATACTTCCATTGTATCACTTATTGGTTTATCTGATTTGATGGGGGAAGCAAAGATTGCTGCAAGTACAACGCATCAAGCTTTTACTTATTATTTAATTGCAGCTTGTATTTATTTATTGATTACAAGTGTTTCACAAAAAGTGTTAGATATTTTTATTTTAAAAGCAAATAGGTATTTGCACGCATGATACTCGCCTATCTACCACAGTTACTTTCTGGTTTATCAATTACATTAATATTACTATTTTCTGCTATTGGTGCGGGCCTTGTCCTGGCATTATCATTAGTTGTTTGTGATTATTCTGATCATTTTTTAGTAAAAAAATTAATTGCTAGTTTAATCTTTTTTATTCGTGGTACGCCATTGCTTGTGCAGATATTTTTAATTTACTATGGTTTAGGTCAATTAACGTGGGTTCGATCATCTTTTTTATGGTTTTTTTTACGTGAACCGATGGTGTGTGCAATCATTGCACTTTCAATTAATACAGCATGCTATACAGCAGTTATTATAAAAGGAGCAATTGCTTCTGTGCCACGTAATGAAATTGATGCGTGTTATGCCATTGGTATGTCCAAATGGCTGACACTGCGGCGTATTGTTCTTCCGCGCGCGTTTCGTATTATGCTACCTGCCTATTCAAACGAAGTGCTCATGATATTAAAATCAACCTCGCTTGCAAGTACCATTACATTGCTCGAAATTATGGGCGTCACACAGCAATTAATTGCTGAAACATATGATACGGTGAAATTTTATTTAATTGCCGCTGTAATTTATCTACTGCTGAATATGGTAATCACCTCTATTTTTATGATGTTGAGAAAAAACCTCGTGCTTCCAAACAATGCTTAACCCTCAATGGGTTCTATCTTTCAAGGCTTGCTAAAACAATTCCAAATCCAATTAAGAATACACCTAAAATACGCGGGATCAATTTTTCTATTTTATTTAATACTCTTAAAACACGTGGGTGAGATAAAATCATGGTCAAACTGGCAAACCAAAAAAATGCAATTAAAAATATTTCAATAGCATAAACTAACTCTAATAAACCAGAAGTGTTTGGTTTGATAATCATCGTAAATAATGCTAAAAAAAATAAAGTTGCTTTCGGGTTAAACACATTACAAATAAACCCCTGTCGAAGTGCAGTGAAATCAGAGATATCGTTTTTAATTGGTTTTGTACCGGCGATCATGACATGCGTATTGTCTTTTTTAAAAAATAAATTAATGCCAAGATAAATTAAATAAGCTGCGCCTAAATATTTAATCATGTTAAATATTACAATAGATTGAGAAATAACTAATGCTAACCCTAAAACGCAGTATGTGATGTGTACTAAGTTACCGAAGCTTATTCCTAAGGATGTGAAAATACCCGCACGCCTTGAGTGTAATAAGGTGTTTTTAGTCACCAGTGCAAAATCTGGCCCTGGCATCATGGCGGCAAGTAAAATAAGAAAGCCAATGGAAATGAATTGTGTAAACATTTTTCTAACCTATTCAGGCGTGTTTACAATTCACTGGTAACATATTGATTTTACTCATGGCTCGTCGGGCTCCGCCCTCCGGAGTTTACCCCGGCATGTTTTTAGCCGGGGCTTTACTTCGTTAAATCAATATGTTACCAGTGAATTGTAAACACGCCTTAAATTAATTTAACCATCATATCAACACTACCCGCAAGCCAAAGAAATAATATAACAGCAAGATAAAGTGGTTTTAATCCAACTGTTTTTATTTTATTCCATTTTGTTTCAATGCCAATCGCACCCATCGCCATTGCTAGTAGAAATGTATCAACTTGATTGATGATATCAACCCAATTTTTTGGAAGAATAGATAAAGAATGAAAGGCAATAACCGCTATAAATAATACTGCAAACCAAGGAACAAGATGACTTTTACTTTGATTTTTTTTAATTTTTTGATTATAGAATAAAGAAAGCAAAAATAATACGGGGACTAACAGCAATACACGAATCATTTTAACGATAACAGCAATATTGCCAACTTGCAGGTTGATATTATTACCCGTCACCAAAACTTGAGCGACTTCATGCACACTTGCGCCAGCAAATAATCCAAATTGTTGGTTGTTCAGTCCAAGAAAACCAATATGTTGTAGAAATGGGTAAAGAAACATGGATGTTGTTCCAAAAAGAACAACTGTGCCGATAGCAATGGCGGCTTTGTGTGGCTCACTTTTTATTATATCTTCAACAGCAAGGACTGCTGCTGCGCCACAAATTGCAGCACCAGCACTAATGAGTAATGATAAATCATGATCAAGTTTTAGGAGCCGTCTGCCTATAAAATATCCGAGTAACAGAGTTAAGCTGACGACTAAAAAATCTAATATCAGTGCATGTATTCCTAACAATGCAATTTCTTGGAAGCTCACACGAAATCCATACAATATGATCGCAATCCGGAGCAATCGTTTAGCAGCAAATTGTATGCCCGGTGTGAATGGAGCGGGATAAGACCAGGTATTTCCTATGAATATGCCCATAATAATGGCAATCACCAGGGAACTGATCCCTAAATTATGTATGTATGGAATTTGAACGAATACAGCGCTTATTGTTGCGAGAATGGCAATCAGTATAAGACCTTGATATTTGGTATTCGTATTCATAATGTTGCATAATTAAGGACGATCGCAAGAATGGATTATATTCTGAAGGAAAAGAAGATGATAGATGTGATACCGCATTTTATTGAGGGGCAAAAAATCCAATCCCAAGGCAGGCAGCTCCCAGTGTATCAACCTGCAATAGGTTGTGTGGCTAAAGAAGTGGTGGTTGCAGACCAATCTGTTATTAATCATGCTGTATTGGTAGCAAAACAAGCATTTTTATCATGGGGGGCGACAACCCCACTACAACGAGCAAAAATTCTTTTTCGGTTCAAATCATTACTCGATCAACATCTTAAAGAACTTGCAAAAATAGTCACTGATGAACATGGTAAAACTTTCACTGAAGCAATGG
>MGXX01000009.1:4167-4747 GCA_001801515.1 Gammaproteobacteria bacterium RIFCSPHIGHO2_12_FULL_38_11 | reverse complement strand
CTTGTGGCATTCCGAATCATTTAAAAGGTGATTTTGCGGCACAAGTTGCTAACGGTATGGATACTTATTCTCTTCATCAACCCCTTGGTGTCTGTGTTGGGATTACGCCTTTTAATTTCCCAGCCATGATTCCACTTTGGATGTTCACAATGGCAATTGCTTGCGGTAATACTTTTGTTTTAAAACCGTCAGAAAAAGATCCATCCTGTTCTATACGATTAGTAGAACTTGCAGAAGAAGCGGGTGTTCCAAAAGGTGTTATCAATATTGTTCAAGGGGATCAAGAAACAGTGAATTTATTATTAACACATCCCGACGTTGCAGCAGTTAGCTTTGTTGGTTCATCTAAGGTTGCTGAATTAGTGTATCAAAAAGCTGCAACACATCGTAAGCGTGTACAAGCGTTTGGTGGTGCGAAAAATCATTGCATCGTTGCAAGTGATGCGGATTTAGATGAAGCAGCAGAAGCAATTGTTGCCGCAGCTTTTGGATCCGCTGGTGAGCGGTGTATGGCGATTTCTGTTGTTCTTGCATTAAGTGATCAAGTGGCTGATGCCTTAATCGAAAAAATGAAACCGAT
>MGXX01000009.1:0-4139 GCA_001801515.1 Gammaproteobacteria bacterium RIFCSPHIGHO2_12_FULL_38_11 | reverse complement strand
TTAGAAAATGAAATTGATATTGGACCGCTTATTACGCATACCCATCGGGAACATGTTCAATCTTATATCACGCTTGGCAAGCAAGAGGGTGCTCAATTAATTATTGATCATAGTGAATATAAACCTGCTCAATCTCAACAAGGTTTTTTTATGGGGCCTTGTTTGTTTGATCATGTTCAACCTTCTATGCGTATATATCTTGAAGAAATTTTTGGGCCTGTTCTTTGTCTTGTTCGTGTTCCTGATTTTGATACGGCATTAAATATGATTAATGCGCATGAATATGGGAATGGCACAGCAATTTTCACTCGTGATGGCTATCTTGCAAGAACCTTTGCAGAAAAAGTTCAAGTGGGAATGGTTGGGATCAACGTTCCAGTCCCAGTGCCTGTTGCTTATCATAGTTTTGGTGGTTGGAAGCGCTCTATATTTTCTGATATAGGGATGTATGGTATGGAAGGTATACGATTTTATACGAAATTAAAAACCGTAACGGAACGTTGGTTTCCAAGGAAAAAATCATGACAACAATCGGATTTATTGGATTAGGTCATATGGGTAATCCCATGTCTAGTCATTTATTAGGAAATGAATATCGTCTTTTTGTTTACGATATTTCAAAAAAAGCAGTTGAGGCTTTAGTAGAAAAAGGGGCGATCGCTTCGGAATCACCGCGTGAACTTGCGATACAATGTGATGTTATTATCACAAGTTTGCAGAAAGGAGAACAAGTCAGTCAAATTTGTTTAGGTGATAATGGCATATTCAAACATGCTAAGCCAAATTTGTTATACGTTGATTGTTCGTCAATAGATATCACAACAACACTTAAAATACATGAAGAAGCAAAAAATAAAAATATTGCGATGCTAGATGCGCCTGTATCAGGCGGTGTGATGGGAGCAGAAGCTGCCAGTTTGACAATTATGGTTGGTGGGAGTGAAAAGCATTTCAATCAAGCATTGCCAATTTTAAATAAAATGGGTAAAAAAGTCATTCACGCAGGTCAGGCGGGATTAGGCGGTGCTGCTAAAATTTGTAATAATTTATTGCTTGGTATTTCAATGATTGGTGTCAGTGAAGCATTTTCACTTGCGCAAAAATTAGGATTAGATGCGAAAAAATTTTTTGATATTAGTTCAAATGCATCAGGACAATGTTGGTCTATGACAAGTTATTGCCCTGTTCCAGATATTCTTCCTCATGTACCTTCCAGTCACAATTACCAACCTGGGTTTATGGCAGACATGATGTTAAAAGATTTAGAGCTTGCGCAACATGCTGCAGAAACTGTTAATGCTTTAATACCGCTTGGTTCGGTTGCAACGGAACTCTACAAATTATTTGTTAGCGAAGGATTTGGTGAGAAAGATTTTTCTGGCATTATCAAATTAATTGCTGGGAATGATAACAACTAATCCGTTAAAATTTATTTGCAGGCAGCATAGTTGCCGATTATTCATTATAATCGGCAACTATGCTGCTGATTATAGGTATCCTAGAACGCTAAATTTGCAAAAAACTTTGGTCTGGGTTTTTGATGAGCTTATTTAATTTAACGTGAGTTCGACATAACACTGGCCTGTCATTCCCGCGAAGGCGGGAACCTATTTATCCAGTTAATTCACAATATGTATCGAGCCATTGTGGATTGTCTCTCTCAATTAAGTTTATTTTCCAATCTCTACGCGTTATTCAACACTCTTTATCAACGAGGTTTGCAGCTGGTTGCAAATCAATGATTAATTTTATGAGTAGAATAGATTCCTGCCTTCGCGGGAATGACAGGCCAGTGTTATGTCGAACTCACGTTAACTTAATCTTGCTTTTTTGGGCCGATTTTCCTGCCCGTTTCAATAGGCGTGTGAATCGTCTCTTTTGCATCAAAAAAACGTTTGCCTTGATCAAGTAAGATATTCATTTGCTTGGATGTGTTCGCACGAAATAATCTTGCTGGAGAGATCTTGAGTGAAGAATGATCATTTAATACTGAGTCAGGCTTGCTTAATTCATCCTGAATCATCTTGTAAACCTCTTGAGGCGACATACGGTTCATTTTATCTTTCCAATCACTAAGAAAGTTTTTCTTAGTCTTTAACTGAGTAGTATTTATTAATGTGGTAATTTCGTTTAATACTTTTGCTTTCCATGCATAAGAATAGGCATCAAGCTTGATTTGGTTTCCTTCGCCATCGGTTGTATAAATAACTTTTGAGCCCGGCTGTTGATGGATTCTATCGTTTTTTCTTTCAAATCTTAGCAGCTCATCGACTCTATCCTCCTCACTTTTTGAAAAGGGTTCAGTCATCTTCTTCCCAGCCTGAGACTTGATACGTGGGCCCTCTGTACCTAGGGGAATTAATCTAGCTATTACATCAGGTGGAGTTCTATTTATTTGTTTTTCAGTCATTTTTGTGGCTATTTCTTGATGTAGCTTTGCAGCAAAACTTAAACCACTTCTTTCATCGATATGGCCAAGATTACCCCCATCATTCCGTGTACCTGCCCCCGCCTCACATGAAACTAAATTGATCACAGCTTGGTGATCGCCTATTAAATTTACTAAATGCTCCGCTATTTCTCGATAGGATATTCTTAAATCATCCATATCATCATATCCATATCCAGTAATACCGAAATCTGATCCTCGAAAACCATGTAGAAGAATATAAACTCGGATAACATCATTTTTGTCCAAAGGGACCTGATACGTACCCTTACTAAAATCTTCTCCTTTTATCATATGCTGTGTACTAGGAGGATGATTTTTTTTCCACTTATATTCTAGTCCTTCTTCTGGGTTATGAATTTGTGTTAGATAATTAATAACAACTTGCTTATTGTAATTGTATGAAACATTAGGATATGTTGCTGGATTTATATTCTTCTGCAAACCGAGAGTTGGATCAGCTCCTCTCTGTAACAGTTCGTCTATTACTTCATTCCAAGGAATAGCGGCAGCGAGGGCGAGAGGCGTCCGCTCCCTTGAATCAGGAATTTTAAAATCAGCGTTTTGGTCTAACAACATTTTTATTATTTTTAGCATTTTTACTTTGTCTCGTTTACTAGGTGGAAACAATGACCCTATTGCTACTATTGCTAGATGAAGCGGTGTTTCACCTTCAACTGTTTTTCCATTAACATCCGCTCCATTTTTTAATAGCACCTCTACGTCCTCCACATTACCAACCCGAACAGCATCGTGAAGTTGTTCGGTGACGGTTCTTGGTTTTTCTGGTTTATGTTTATACGGATTGTCTCTATTGTTCATTCTCTATCTCATTTATTTGTGTGTATAAAATAATTTTAGCATGGAAACGGCAGGGTGTTTTTTATGAAAATTCTATTTTTTATTCATGTAGTTGCAAATATTAAACTTCGCCGCTTTCAAACGACTAGGCCTATAAATGTTTTGACAATTATTTTGTAATTATGTAGCATTACATAATTACTTTCGATTTAGAATGCACAAAACGAGGCGGGGTATGAAAAAAATAAATAAAATCATTATATTAGTTGGATTTACTGGCATGGTTATGTTTTTTACTGCTTGCAAGCCATCTGATTCAACAACGGCTACAACCACAATCGGCATTATTGAGCCGCTTGAACATAAGGCAATGGATGAAATTGTCAGTGGCTTTACGGCTACATTAAAAGAAAAGTATAAAAAACCATTTACAATTCGGGTTGAAAATGCACAAAACGATTTGAATTTACAACGAGCGATTATCCAAAAAATGCAAGATGCACATTATGCAATGATTGTGCCTATTGGAACGGATGCAACACAAATGACACTTGCAATGAATCGTCATCAAGCTATCGTCAGTTTAGCATCAAGTGTTACCGCAACTGATCGAAAAAAATTAACATCGTGTCATGTAGCAATTGTTCATGATGAAATTCCAACAATAAAATTAATTGATTTTATTCATGCAGCTTACCCAAAACTGACTCAATTAATTTTGATTCATAGCACAGCGGATAAAGTTTTTCCTGAAGTAAAAGAAGCGATTGCTGCAGGAAAAACTGATGGTATTCAAATTATGCCGCGTATGGTTTCATCATTACCTGAACTTTATACCGCTGCTTCATCTTTACCAGAGAATACGCAAGGTATTTTTGTTTTAAAAGAT
>MGXX01000008.1:3406-12924 GCA_001801515.1 Gammaproteobacteria bacterium RIFCSPHIGHO2_12_FULL_38_11 | reverse complement strand
TGTTTGGATGTCAGCATAGCGACTAGCGCTCTCGCTTCCAGTGCGCCGAACAATTTTAATGGGACAGCCCTGATGAGCTCTGCATTCATCCTATTACGTCGACTGCCCTTGTAGGATTTAATTGTGAAACAATTTCTGTTATTTTATTTATTAAAAACGCTCTAACAGCAGATAATTTTTCAGTGTCGTCAACATATGTATATCGAATGCGATCTACTACAAAATAAGGTAGGGTTGTTTTGTTGTCTACTGTTTGTTCTTCTGGCCGTTCCATCGCGTGCGTATTTAGTTTTTCCTTAGTTTCCTCTGAAACAAGACATGTGGGATGGGTTAAAATTTTCCCTGTAAGCGAACACATCAATTCTTTTGGAATATCAATTCGTTCCTTCAGTACCAATTCTAATACGTTAATAATTTGTTGATAACGCAGTGGATGATTTTTCATTTCCGTTTTAATAAAAATCATTTTCTGTTCTTGTGTTTTGCTGCTGAATTGTTGGCACAACTTATCAAAAAACTCAAATTTTGTGTTTCTATACACGAGATACTTGTCCTCGCTATTTATGGAATTTCTAATACCAGTATACAAAAGAATCACACCCAGGACAAAAAAACACAGGCTTGGTATCGCTGTCTCAATACTCCTCTTCTTGGGATCATGCATAGGTAACAACATCCCGCCCGCGAAGTAGAACATCACGAGTGATATTGCTATCCTCGCCTTATTATCACTTTCCCACATACGATAGGTCTTATAGTGCACTTCCCTTGCCTTGCGATTTTCAAGTAAGGCTTCGAACAAGGCATGACATAATTCTTCGGAAAATAAATTTTGCAATAAAAAATCGATGACTGGATCTGAGTTTCTCATAATTTAAGCCTTTTGGATTATTGCTGCCCACGTAAGTGGGCGGCACAATTTGTTACGCTTGTTCTGTTTTTTCACCAACAACTTGAAGCTCTTCAAAATTTTGTAACGAAACAACAGCAACGAGTGGTTTACCACGACGTGTTAATACAACGCTTTGGTTACCGTAAGCTGCTTGGTTAATCATTTCAGAAAAATTTTCGCGTGCTTCGACAGTAGACATCTTCAACATAATACACCTCTCAATTCAATGTTAATCTAATGCATTAATATCTTCATTTAACATTGTATTATTAAAAAGAAAACTCCTGTCTATAAAAGTAGTCCATAATGTGCAACTAATGTACATTATTAAAGTGAACTTTGCAAGCATATTGTTTGTTTTAGGTGAAATAGACGCGATATCAATATGTTACGTAACTGACGTAATGTATATCATTGAATTTATGGGCATTATTCTTCCAAGTATTTTAGCTTGTCCGGCACATCCTTCCATTCGTCAGCGTCAATGGGTGCCGCTTTAATTTTAGTGATCATTGGCCATTTTTTTCCTAATTTTTTGTTGAGATCAAGGAATTCTCTTTTGTCTTCTGGTAAGTCATCTTCAGCGTAGATTGCATCAATAGGACATTCAGGGACACATAAATTGCAATCGATACATTCATCGGGGTCAATGACGAGCATATTAGGGCCTTCACGAAAGCAGTCAACAGGACATACTTCGACGCAATCGGTGTATTTACATTTAATGCATTTATCGGTGACAACGAATGTCATGATTGATCTCCTTTAATTCTTGACTGAAAACTGCAGTTTGCCTATAATTTTAATTACCTAGTCACTGTACCTGAACTGGCACCGGATGGTGTACTTCTTTAGAATACTCTAGAGTAGGGTACAGAGACGCTTTATTTGAAGTCTAAAATGTTGCTAATCTTCCCACTTTTTCTCAACACGTTCAACCAACGATGAGCGTCTTTCCGATTTTCACTGTAGGTTCTTGCAACAGCACCAACAACCATGTCTGCCAGTTGAATTAGGTTATCTTTTTTTGAATCAGTAAATTTGAATTTTTTTATTTTATCTTGTGCAATATGCTTTCGGAGATAGGCATTTAAAGCTTTTCGAAACTCTTTATTGCCACTACATAAGGCGTAGAACCCTTTGCGAGCTTAAAACCAGGATAACCACTTTCATCAATTAACACTAGCAAAAATTCACCACCAAAACTTTTTAAGATTGTCGATTATCCGCGATGATTGACACAACGTCAATTGCGTTTATCGATATCCTGCAATAAAAAACATCCCCATTTTGTTGTTTTTGTAGTAATATTTACGCCATAAATTAGGAGATGATAATGAGCATACAAGACAAAATCAAAGAAACCATCGAATCAAACGACGTTGTATTATTTATCAAAGGTACGGCCAATTTTCCGCAATGCGGATTTTCTGGCAAGGTCGTACAGATTTTAAAGGCTTGTAATACACAATTTAAAGACGTTAATGTATTGGATGATCCAGAAATTCGTCAAGGCATTAAGGATTATTCAAATTGGCCAACGATCCCTCAGCTCTATATCAAAGGCGAATTTATTGGCGGTTGTGATATCATGACTGACCTGTATGAAAGTGGTGAGTTACAAAAACTACTTTCAAATTAATTCCACAGATCATCTTCTTTTTTTGATTGATCTGTTGGCACATCGCGTAACTTGTGAATTCGCTGATATTTTTTCAGTTCAGCCGCTTGTGCAGGAGAGTGGGCATGCGTGGCATCAAATTTCGCCATCTTTTTGTCAATTTCACTGATAAAGTGTTTATCTATCTTGTTCATTTGCTACAATGCCTCTCAATGTTGGCGTGCTATTTATACTGAATGGAAGTGGAAGCGCTAGCGACCAGGTAAGTACTATGACACAGAATAAGTTTGAACTTAAACTAAAAAACTGCGATTTTCAAGCCTTACAGACTGCAGAAGGTTTGTCATTGCTAGATGAGTGGTTCATAAAAAAGCTTTCAGCTGAACAACATGAACTCGCAGAACAGTTGAAAGTCTATCGTGACGGAAAACTACATAATCCACAAGAAATCAGCGAACTCATTATTGCTTGCGCACCTGTTTTAGAAAACTTTATTGCCGAATTATTTCAAATTGAATCGGCAGTTGCCACATTAAAAAAAGAAATATGTGCTCACGATCCAATTTTTCAATTTAAAGATTATTATATTCACCACGCGAAGCGATTAGCTAAATCTGTATCAGGTGCGCCTTTTAATCAAGACATATTCATTAATCCTTTTATGACAAACGCGGAAAATGATTTTGAATTAGCTGTTGCAAAATTAGGCGTGCATTATCTTAGCGATCCTGAAAAATATAAACTCGATATTGAAAAATTAATTCATTGGTGTGCATTGGCCTTATTCACAGATGAGGGAAAAAAATTCACAGAAAACTGGGTGAGTTTCCATCAGCCACAAAAAAAAGAGTATGAAAACTTAGTTCCTATGGTGCCAGTAAAAAATGACGAATTTGCCCGTTTTGAAGGCCCAAAAGAAACACAACGTGAACGCGATGGGTTTAGCTTAACTGATCCGCGCATGCCATTACGCGATGTATTAGATGAAATTCATTACTGTGTTTATTGTCATAAAAACGACGGTGATTTTTGCTCAAAAGGCTTTCCAGTTAAAAAGAATAACCCAAAGATGGGATTAAAATTAAATCCAGTCGGCGATATTTTAACAGGTTGTCCGCTTGAAGAAAAAATTTCTGAAATGCATGTGGTGAAAAAATCAGGTTATAGTATTGCTGCATTGGCGATTATTACGATTGATAATCCTATGTGTGCGGTAACAGGTCATCGCATTTGTAATGATTGCATGAAGGCTTGTATTTATCAAAAGCAAGATCCTGTTAATATTCCTGAAATTGAAACGCGTGTGTTGACGGATGTGCTCGATTTGCCTTGGGGTGTCGAGATTTATGATTTACTCATTAAATGGAATCCACTGCGACAAACCCAATTTATCCCTAAATTTTACAATCATAAAAAAGTATTGGTGATGGGCATGGGACCTGCTGGTTTCACTTTATCACATCATTTATTGATGGAAGGCTGCGCTGTTGTGGGTGCGGATGGATTAAAAATAGAGCCGTTGCCAAAAGAATTATTATCCAATCCCATTTACGATTTTAATTCACTTAAAGAATCTTTAGATGACCGAATTATGTCTGGTTTTGGGGGTGTTTCTGAATATGGCATTACGGTGCGTTGGGACAAAAATTTTTTAAAATTAATTTATATCAGTTTAGCGCGCAGAAGTCATTTTCAATTATTAGGTGGCGTGCGTTTTGGCGGCACTATAACCCTTGAAAATGCATGGGCACTGGGATTTGATCATGTTTCGATTGCCGTTGGTGCTGGATTACCAAAAGAATTACTCATTCCTAATAGTTTGGCTTCAGGCATGCGTCAGGCAAATGATTTTCTAATGGCATTACAATTAACAGGTGCTGTTAAAAAAACAAGCCTTGCGAATTTGCAGGTGCGATTACCCGCCGTTATTATTGGCGGTGGATTAACGGGAATTGACACGGCAACTGAAGTACAAGCGTATTACATTACGCAAGTCGAGAAAACACATCAGCGTTATCATATTTTAAAAAACAATATTGGTGAAAATAATTTACGTTTGAATTTTGATGCGCATTCATTGGGTATTTTAGATGAAAGTCTATTGCATGCTGAAGAAATTATTGCGGAACGGGAATTAGCCAACTCTGAAAATAGAAAACCACAATTAAATAAATTAATTCGAAAGTGGGGGGGTGTTACAGTTGCCTATCGCAAAAGTATTCAGGAATCTCCGGCTTATCAGCGAAACCATGAGGAAGTGATAAAAGCCTTAGAAGAAGGCATTTATTACGCGCAAGGCTTAGACCCCGTTTCTGTTATATTGGATGAGTATGGTGATTGTGCTGGCATAACATGTCGATCACGTATTCAAGATGAATTTGGAGTGTGGCAAATCAGTGATGAAGAAAAAACACTGCCAGCTAAATCCATTTTTGTGGCGACAGGTGCAAAACCCAATATTGCCTATGAATTTGAGCACCGTGGCACTTTTGTGCGGGATAAAGATATTTATAAAACGTATACAGAAGAAAATAATCAATTAATACCTGTTGAAAAAATTGGGCATGTTAAAGAGCCGTTTGGAATTTTTACGAGTTATGCTCAAAACGATCATCGTGTCAGTTTTATCGGTGACACACACCCTGTTTTTCATGGCAGTGTTGTTAAAGCAATCGCATCAGGGAAATTGGGTTATCCGAAAATTATGGATGCATTGCATGTAGCTGTAGAAACACGCGTCGCGTCTTATCCTGAATTTCGTGAAAGAATAAATAATTTATTTAACGCAATGATTGTTTCAAATACCCGCGAAAAAAATAATTTAATTAAACTTGTTATTCACGCACCCATTGCCGCGCAACAATTTCAGCCTGGTCAATTTTATCGTATTCAAAATTTTGAAACGTTCTCGACTATAGTGAATGGAAGCGGAAGCGCTGGCGACCGCGTAAGTACTAAACTACAAACAGAAACCATCGCAGCCCTCGGCATTCACGATGAAAAAAATCCAGATCAATTAATTTTTTATATTATAGAAGCGGGTGCAAGTTCAAAAATAATAGCGACATTAAAACCAAACGAGCCGATTTCTTTAATGGGACCAACGGGTGCTAAAATTCATATTCCAGAAAAACCGCAGGCCATTTTAATTGTTGGCGGACTTTTTGCCTTATTTTATTTGTTATCCGTAGGCACTGCATTAAAAGCAGCCGGACATAAAATTTATTTTATTTGTGATGCCCCGGAAAATCAGCGTGTTGAGCAAGCTAAAATAAATGAAATTGCAGATACAATTCTTTTCAGCAAAGAATCGCACGAAGCGGACGTTAGCGAGCGTAGTAAGTGCGTAATCGATGCAATGCAATCAATTGATCTAAAAACCGTTGAAAATATTTATGTCGTTGGCTCCGCTTCATTATTAAAAACAATTCAAGATGCACGCGCCACCACACTGAAACACCACTTAAATCCTGCTGTAAAATTCACTGCATCCGTTTACGGCGCAATGCAGTGCATGTTAAAAGGTGTTTGCGCACAGTGTTTACAATGGCAAATTGATCCCGTGACTGGTAGACGCACAAAAGCAGTGTATGCCTGCTCATGGCAACATCAACCGATGGAAATTATTGATATCGATAATATCAACGAGCGTCTTGGCCAAAATAAAATGCAAGAAACACTGACAAATGTGTGGTTGGATTACCTTCTGAATATTAATGACACAGTTACAAACTTTGCGCTGTCAAAATTAAATAAATTACCAGGGTAAGGCCGAAAAGTGCTGAGAAAACGCCGAGCAATATCGTGAGTAAATTTGCTGGTTTAAATTGATTTGTTTGAATTCGTCGACGTGTTATATGGTATTGCACCAATGAAATAAGTGCCATCACAATACCCACAAGCATAAATCCAATGCCGATATTCAGTGATATATTATTTTCTTTTACCGAATGATTTTGAAGAAGAAAAAATTCCTTCAATGCAATACCAAATCGAGAAACGACAAACCCAAATATAATAATGCTGATACTGGTTCGAATCCAGGCTAAAAAAGTGCGTTCGTTGGCGAGATGATTGGTTGTTGTATCGCAAATTGTTTTTGTCGGTAGAGTAGGGGTCATTTGATTTATCTCCAATGATTAAAGGTGTCAGATTAAATACGCCGTTAAAATCCCTGCAGCAAATCCAAACACATGTCCTTCCCAAGAAACCCTTTTATCTTGCGCAGGAAATAAATTACTAAACATGCCGCTAAAATAATAAACGCAAACAATGCCAACTACCACAGACAGGGCAGACGGTTTGTGATAAATCCCAATCACAATAAATCCCAAATAGCCCATGATTAAAGCACTGGCGCCGACGTGAATTCCTTTTCGGCCAAAAGCCCAAATTAAAACACCCGACATTAAAATAATATAAATTGATACATTAAAAAATATTTTTAACCCCTGCAATAAAATTAAATTTGAAAAAATAAATACGGGCAAAGCGTTAAAAAGTAAATGTGTGAAATTGCCGTGTAAAAAAGGTGAGAAGGGAATGCCAATCCAACCAAAGGGCTTTCTTGGCCAAATGCCTAAAATATTTAATCGATAACCTAATGCCCAATTTACTATTTGAATTCCCAATAGCAAGGCAATAAGCCCCAGTGTTAAGGGCAGGTATTCTCTTAATTGATTTGCTGATTGTAATACGCTATCCATGGAAAAATCCTTCAGTAAACTGTAATATACTTGTTTTAGCAGGATGATTCGAGCAGATCATGGACTTTAAAGATTACTATCAAATTCTGGGCGTTTCCAAAACAGCCACGCTAGACGAAATCAAAAAACAATATCGTCGCCTTGCACATAAATATCACCCCGACATCAGCAAAGAAAAAGGGGCTGAAGAAAAATTTAAGGCGATGAAAGAGGCCTATGAAGTTTTAAAAGACCCCAAAAAACGCAAGGCCTATGATCAAATGGGCTCAGGCTACCATGGCGGAGATTCATTTACGCCTCCACCCGGCTGGGAATTTGATGGCGCTACGCAACAAGGCCCCCGCCAGCATCATGCACAAGCTGATTTCAGCGATTTTTTTGAATCACTTTTTGGCCAAAATAAAACCGGTGCCAGACATCATCAAAGCTTTTCTCAAGATGGTCAGGACCAACATAGTAAAATTCAAGTTGCACTTGAAGATGCTTTTACTGGATGCAAAAAACATATTGCCTTATCGATAAATGGTGCAAGCAAAGAACTCAATATTAAAATTCCAGCTGGTATTATCAATGGCCAGCAAATTCGCTTAACGGGGCAGGGTTCTCCGGGCATTCAAGGTGGGAAGAACGGCGATTTATATTTAGAAATTCATATTCAAAAGCATCCTACTTTTACTTTGGATAAAAAAGATGTTTATTTAACCTTACCTGTTACGCCCTGGGAAGCAGCACTTGGTGAAAAAATAGAAGTACCAACATTAGGTGGAACCATTGCGTTTACATTACCAGCCAATGCACAAACGGGCCAAAAAATTCGTTTAAAGGGCCGTGGATTACCAGGCAATCCGCCAGGCGATCAATATGCTACATTGGCAATTTATATTCCCGAGCCTAAAAACGCAGAACAAAAAGCACTTTATGAAAAAATGAAAATGGAAATGCCATTTAATCCGAGGAAATCAAGATGAAAATTATTTCCGGAACCATTATCGATCATGAATCAACGCTCACTTTTGAAGAAATTTGTCGTGCAATTCATGCAGAAGACCAATTAATTGTTCAATTAATCGAATATCATATTATTCAACCGAAGGGTGCGTCAAAAACGGATTGGCAATTTGATGATATTGCCTTAAAACGCGCACGTCTTGCGCGAAATTTTTATTATGATTTGGAAGTTAATTTTGAAGGGATTGGATTGTTGGTTGATATGATCGAGCGCATCGGCGCATTAGAAAATGAGATCGAAAAACTTCGGCAGAAATATTAAATCATCACACCTAAGCTGCAAATTGTTTCGTTAAGCCACATACTTTGGCTTGCTGTTCCGTCATAAACTTGTATATCACTTAAATTGACATACGCTTCTTTATTGGTTAATTCAAGATAGGCTGTTTTATGAAAAACAAGTTGAACACCATATTCAGCGCCAATTGTAAAACCACCCATTTGCCACCAGCCATGCTTCCATCCAAAATAGTTACCTGAGGCTTTAGGACCCACATTAACCGTGTTACCTAAAATGGTATTTTCAGGATGGGGGAGCATGACACCCGCTCCAAGTTTCCCAACTGCTACTAAGGCCAGCTTTGCCCGCGGGAAATCAATCATTTGTTTCCTGCGAACGACGTTCAACATTAAATTGTTTGCGCCATTATGCAAGGCATAGCTGAAATATTGCGGTGTTAGCACTTCATTTTGATTGATCGGCTGACCGTTGATTATGCCGCTGACACGCGCTACTTGATTTAAGGTCGTATTATATTTTGTATGATCAAAATTCAGCTCAATTGCCCAAGTTTGCGCAGCATTAATAAAACGACCAATGCGAATATTGTATTGCGGACTCATCAAATCTTTATTGAAAATTCCCGTGTTCCAGCCTGGATAATCGGTAGCGGTAACACCATTTATCGTGAAATTATTATTTAATCCCGGTTGTACAATATGAATATTGCTATTAGTCCAAAAATCTTTATTGTATCCCCAGGAAAAATACCATTTTTTTGTGGCGTGTGAAGGAGAAGATTTTTGGGGTGTATCATGGCTTGAGACAAAAGCCCATGTACAACATGAAATAAGGGGTAAAAAAAATAGGGCGGCTAGAAATTGCCATCTTGTCATGAAAAATATTCCTAACCGTGTAAATCGCAACTGGATTTTAGAGTGAAAACAGGCTTATGTCTAATTATCTTTATTTATCATGTCAAACCAAAATGAAAATGTCCGCTTTTAGATGATGCAATCAGTAAAAAACATTAGCATTAATGGATGAAAGGGAGACGACGTCTGTGAGAAG
>MGXX01000008.1:0-3396 GCA_001801515.1 Gammaproteobacteria bacterium RIFCSPHIGHO2_12_FULL_38_11 | reverse complement strand
TGAGTCCAATAAATAAGTGACATAACTATGTCGCAACCAATGCGCTGATGCTTGCCTTAATTTTGATGCGCGACGTGGTTCTTCAACATCAAATTGTTGTGCGCCTAAATTGAATGCCCACTTTAATATTTGATCGATACGTCGTGTGCTAATCGACTGCTTTAAATTTTGCATTGGAATTAACGGTGTTTTTTCTCGAAATTTTGGTTCAGGGGAGGGCAGACCGGCTGATTTTCTAAACTCAGCCAAGGCATCCAATAAGTCATCTGGTACTGGAATTTCTCGCAGCTTTTTTCCCTTACCCACAACACGCAAAAACCAATTTTCTTCACGTTGAATAAAATTTCCCATGCAATGATTGGCCGCTTCTGCAATGCGAAGGCCTGTGTAAAATAATAATAAAATTATGTAACGCGCACGCACAACCTGAAACGTTTCCTGAATTTTGTTTTGAGCGTAATTTGAAAGTGCATTCAATACTGAATAAATCTCATCAACTTCTAAATAACGATCAATTAATTGTGGTTTTGTTTTATTACGCTTTTTTCGCCTGCGATCAACCGCTAACGGATTTCCGGTTAAATAATTGGTTTGCACTAAATAATTAAAAAATGAATCTAAAATGGTGATGACTTTATTAATTGTTGTTGCGCTCAAAGCTTTACCGAACGGCCGCCAATTGGGGTTTGCTGATCCATCCGCTAATTGCCGTTTTACTTTTGTACCAATCCACACATTTTTGGGTTCAGGATTTTTTAAAAAATCTTGATATGCCATTAAATGATCGCGCCTTAAGCTTGATATATTTAATTTGGCAATGTGAATGCACCACAGCAATAATCGTTCTATTTCTTTTGAATAAGAAACTAACGTGAGTGATGCATCACGAAATTCCAATAAAAAAGAGGATATGGCTTGCGCATCATTTTTTGCATCGATTAGCGATGCACCAATGGCTTTGTTATAATCATCTTTTGCAAAAGCGATGATGTGATTGCCAATATTTTTGCTGTCATCAAGCATTAAAAATAAGGGTTTTATTGGTGTGATATTATTTTTTGATTTCATGATTGTCATGCTAATCCATCAGCTTGGGCAGTTATCCGAAAATTCCGGAAAACTGCAGTACGTTCCAAAATGGAACGTACTAAATTTTATAGTTGTTGCAGAATTTGCAACAACTGAATAGCCCCTACTCTACCACAATTTAGTACTACTTAGAATAAGATTACTAAGAAATTATTGAGGCGCGCTACCAGAAGAAGGATCCCTCCTTACGGTTTGCGCCGCAGCAACGTTCGTAAATTTTTCAACCCTAAGGCATCCTGTGTCATCCAGCAAACCATTTTTAGCAAGTATTTGTTTTAAACGCTTGCCAGGCACTTTACCTTTTAGTTCATCAAAAGAGCATTTTTCACCTTTACTGTATTTATTCAAAAAATTAATAATTTCTTTAGAGAAAGTGCCAGCTCCAAAAAAATTCAAACCTGTTCTTCCAAATGTTCCTCTATCATCCTTGTATTCGCGAACAATTGATGCGGCCTGTTTTCTATCCACAACGGACTGACTAAACAATTTATCTTGATTAAGCTTGAATAGAGAAAACTCGTTATAGGTATCTGCCGCTTTTTCTCTAGAAATACGTGCCCCACCATAACTGTATTTAGGTACAGCTGATCTACCTAGATGTCGATGCATTGCCAATGCAACAGATAAATCACTTTTTTCATCTAAAGTAACAATTGCTCGCTCATCCAATGAAAGTGATTTGACCGCATTTTTTATTGCATTCGCTTTTGTTGTGTAGCCACCTGGCAAAGTATGACTTCTTAATTCAGCAATCTTTTCTCTCAAAAATACCATACTGGGAGAATTTGCCTTTTGATAGATTATTTTAAATTCATCACATAATGCCTTTATGTAGCGCACCTCTGTACTACAGATCGCCAATTTCCGTCTCATTTCGATTAATGTACTATTAATGACTGCATCTGTTTCAGAAAAGCGACTTTCTTCTGTTTTCTTGATAAGTAAGTTAGCAATTTTTAGCAACGCGTCATATTCAAAAGTAATATTTGTATTATTTAGAGCAGCAACGAGATGTTCACCACTGACCATGTTTCTTGGATCATCTAGAATCTGACTAATCAGACCGTTATTACAGGACTTATTTTCTATCACTCGAGTCAAAATTACTCCGTTCAAATATAAATGCGCAATGATAGAACGAAGATGTTCTTCTGTATTAGAAAATACAGCAAACTTATTAAGAAATGCAGACATTTTTTTTATAGCAATTTCAGGATGAGCAACAATTAAATCACGATAAAAATTCGGCTCAATAATATCATCTCGTTTTAGTAAAGCTGAGGTAATCTCCTCTGTTAAGACCCCTGCTCTTTTAAAAACAAGATCAATGCCCGTTTCAGACAAGCTAGAATTGGTTATGAGTCTATAAAAAAGAGTGTTACGCTCGCTGCGTGAAATGACTTGTCTATCCACTGTATCTAATAATTTTTGAACCTGATTGTCTCTTAATTGGGAGTGAGAAGCGATAACAGACAAGGTCTCTAACGACTGTTTTTCTGATGATAGAAATGTATCTATATTCTCACTGGTGACTTTAACGTTTGGTAAATTGTTTGAAAGAATTGCAAAACGAAGCATTAGGTTATTTTGACTTTCATAAACAACTGTTTTTAAAAAATTTCCCGTTAATTCCGGATTAACGGCCATGGCATACAATAAAAAATAATTTTTACGATCATCAAAAGATAAATTATTTTTTTTCTGAAGTGTAGCGAGTAAAGGCATACTAATTTTCGATAAAATAGGCAATAATACATTATATTCATTTCTAACAGATAATGACTCAGATTTTTTATTAATTTCTGAGGCCATTTCTTTTAATTTCTTTAAACTATTTATGTGCTTTTCAAAATCTGCAGAATAAATACCAAATTGTGTTTTTTCACGTTCACAGCGCATTAAAAAATCTGGTTTGTTCCAGGATGTGATCAGTTTATTAAATCGTTGTGCCGTTTCAAAAACAGAATCAACATCTTCTTGACTAAAATGAGGGAAAATAGCCTTAATTCCAGTTTTTGAAATATCTGGATTCGCAATTACCTGCGCAACAGCTTCTGAATAACACGAATATAAATTTTTCGCTAAGCTAAGTTGTGCTTTGCTGGTTTCACGATGTGCAAAAATAGTTTTTTCAAAAAACTGTATTTTTTCGACAGCACGTTCTTTTAACCAACTATAATCAATATCATGTTGAAATATTTGATCAAATTCGCCATTAAAATATCGTGCTTGTGTTACAAGACGTTGGTACTGTAAATCTGTTGTAAAAGTTGGCGTTGGCTTTCCAGCAAGGACTGTATGGGAAGT
>MGXX01000007.1:10703-12272 GCA_001801515.1 Gammaproteobacteria bacterium RIFCSPHIGHO2_12_FULL_38_11 | reverse complement strand
ATTTTAACTAAAAATCCCCTCACCTTCGGTAAGGTGAATTATGATGCAACGAATCAGTGCTTCGGTAAGATTTTATTTTGATGCAACGGGTGAGGCGGTTTGAGTCATTGTAAACATTGGATTATTTCCAGATTTACACATACCATGCCCCGTCCACGCCGCCAACCCTAAACTAGGCAACATACAACACACCGCCGCGGCAACAATTAATGTTTTCATAAATTCAATCTCCTTGTTTGTTATTAAGTCAGCCTTAACTATAGTGCATGTTTTAAAATTTGCTGCAAAACTCACGTATTTTTATTTGAAGCCCTGTCTGAAGGAGGAATTCATATCGATAATTCTCCTTCATTGATATAGAATACACCCACAAAATCCACACAAGAGACGCATCATGAAATATAAAAACCACATTTTATTCTTATTCTTCAGTGTTTTTTTCATATCAGCTGTTTATGCTGCTGATTTGCCAACGCCAGCAGTTTCAACTGAAAGTCTTAATAGCGTTGCCGCGATTGTTAATAATGAGGTGATTACGCAAAGTGAATTGAATCAAGCATTGGCAACAGCAAAACAGCAAGTGGCTGCAAATCCTGATGCAATTGATGATGCCAAGCTGCGTCAAATGGTCTTGCAACAATTAATCGATCAAAAGTTACAGCTTGAACTGGCACAACGCGCAAACATAACGGTAAGTAATGCGCAAGTAACGCAAGCAATTACGCGTATTGCAGCAGGAAATCATATGACGCTAGCGCAATTGAAAGCGGAATTAGCACAACGCCATTTAAGTTACACAGCCTATGAAAAAATGATTCACGATCAAATGTTGATGCGTCAAGTAGAACAAAGTGCGGTTGGAAATCAAGTGCGATTAGCACCCGAAGACACGCAAAATGCGCTCGCACAATACCAAGCACAAATAAAAAATCAACAATCATTTCACGTGATTGATATTGTAAAAAATACACAAGCGCAAGCAGAAAAAGTAATGGGAGAATTGAAAAATGGGGCTGACATTAAATCCGTTGCGCCCAATAGCACGACCGATTTAGGCTGGCAAACAAGCAATACATTACCATCAATATTTTTACAGCAATTATCTAACATGCAAACAGGAGACGTTGCTGGCCCCATTCAAGCGCCAAATGGTTATCACGTTATTAAATTAGTGGGTGTGCAAGGACAAAAAGCGCAGCCTAGCCAAGCACAATTGCAAAATATGGCTTATGAAATGAAATTCCAGCAGGCGGTTAAGAAGTGGATGGATCAGGTAAGAAAGACGGCTTATATTAAGATTAATTAGGGATCAGAGATCGCAGAGATACAGGTACTATGATCAAACCTCTCGCACTGACCATTGGCGAACCTGCTGGCATTGGCCCTGATATTGTTTTGCAGTTGCAGCAAAAGTCTCCTGAATTATTTTCAGATAATAAAATAGTGATTATTGGCAATAAGCAATTATTGCAAGAACGTGCCAATCAACTTCAAATCTCAGTTGATTTTAGTCAATTATCCGTTATCGATATTCCGTTGGCAGAAGCTTGCATCGCTGGAAAATTAAAT
>MGXX01000007.1:0-10680 GCA_001801515.1 Gammaproteobacteria bacterium RIFCSPHIGHO2_12_FULL_38_11 | reverse complement strand
TCACAAGGGAATTATAAATGATGCTGGATTTTCATTCAAAGGCCACACTGATTTTTTTTCACAATACACTAAAAAAGAAACAGTGATGATGTTGATGACCGATTCGTTGAAAGTGGCTTTATTAACGGATCATATTCCCTTGTCTGAGGTTTCAAAAAACGTAACAGAAAAAAATATAACAAATTGTTTAAATATTATTATTCATGATTTTCAAAATAGATTATATATCAAAAACCTTAAAATTTTAGTCTGTGGACTAAATCCGCATGCAGGTGAAAATGGGTATTTGGGATTAGAAGAAAAAGACATCATTATTCCAACCTTAGAGAAATTTAGAAAAAATGGACATAACATCATGGGCCCTATTGGCGCTGACGTGGCTTTTACTGAGCACTATCGAAATCAGGCTGATGTGATTTTAGCGATGTATCATGATCAAGGATTGCCTGTGATTAAATACATGGGATTTAGCGATGCGATTAATGTGACCTTGGGCTTGCCTTTTATTCGCAGCTCCGTTGATCATGGAACGGCCTTGGATATTGCAGGAACGGGGAAAGCGGATTGTCATAGCTTGTTGAAGGCAATTTTGTTTATTAAAATCAATGGAGAATGTTAGAATAAGAAAAACGCCTATCGGAAAATCACTTTTGGATGATGATTGATGGATAATCAAATAGATCCACAAACAGAGAAAGCAATTTACTCTTTTATGTCTGAAGCTATTCGTTATTACGCTCTTGCAGATGCTATTTTGTTTGGTAGTCGTGCGCGTCACACAAATAGACCAGACAGTGATGTAGATCTTGCTGTTTTATTACGTGGATCTCCTGGAAAGTTTATAGCAACGAAACTTTTTATGGATGATATTGCATATGACGTTTTGTTAGCAACAGGCATTCGTATTCAGCCCTTACCTATTTGGGAAGAGCAATGGAAACATCCAGAACATTATTCGAATCCACGCTTACTTGAAAATATTCGTCGAGAAGGAATTCGCGTATGAATCCAAATGGGTTGTAAAGCAATCCAGTGTATTTGTTAAAGCTATCCAACAAATTAAGTTTAAAAAATAATAATGCAAACCCACCACCCCCGCAAACGCTTCGGCCAACATTTTCTAACAGATCAGCATGTCTTGCGTGAAATCATGCACTGTATAGACCTTAAAAAAAATGACAATGTCGTTGAAATTGGTCCTGGTCAAGGTGCTTTAACCTCTTATTTGCTGGAAAAGTTGAATCATTTAAACGCGGTTGAGTTAGACCGTGATTTAATAACGTTATTAAAACAAAAGTATGATCCTAAACAATTAACGCTTTATGCAGCAGACGCCCTTGATTTTTCATATTTGTCCTTGTCAAAAAATAAAAATGATTTGCGAATAGTGGGTAATTTACCATACAACATTTCAACGCCTTTGTTATTTAAATTGTTTTCCGAAATTGCTTGCATTCACGATATGCATTTTATGCTGCAAAAAGAGGTTGTTTTGCGATTAACCGCAAAAGTAGGCACGACGGATTACAGCCGACTGAGTGTTATGTCGCAATATTTCTGTGATAACGATTATTTATTGACGGTGCCGCCAGAAGCGTTTGATCCGCCGCCTAAAGTGGAATCGGCAATTATTCGATTGACGCCAAAAATTCAAAACACCTTGTCTAAAAATCAATTTAATGCATTTTCAAAGGTGGTTAAAGAAGCCTTTAACTACCGTCGTAAGAAATTGGGAAATTGTTTGAGGCGCTTGCTAGACCCAAAACAGCTTGTCGCATTGGACATTGACCCCCACGCCCGCCCGCAAGATATTTCTGTTGCAGAATTTATTCGCATCGGCGAGTCGATTTCGGTAGAATGATTTTAAGTAACTACAAGGAAGTAACTCATGGCAACTAAAAAAAGCGTTTATAGACATATTCTTCTGGCAACTGACCTATCTAAACACAGTAATTTCTTGGCTAAACGCGCCGCGGAGATAGCGAAAGCGACGGGGGCAAAACTCAGTATGATTCATGTTATCGCGCATGCAGCGATTGCCTATGCCGGTGAATTTACTATCCCAATTGACATGGAATTTGAAAACGCTTTAAAAAAACAAGCCTCGGTGCAGCTGACCAAGTTTGGGAAAAAATACAAGATCCCTACAAAAGCGCTTCATATTGCTGAAGGCTCGGTAAAATTAGCTGTAACAGATTATGCTAAAAAAATAAAAGCAGATTTAATTATTGTAGGTACACACAATCGATCCGGTTTTGAAGTATTATTGGGCTCGCAAGCGAATGCGATATTGCATGCAGCTGCATGTGATGTCTGGGTTATCAAAACGAAGTAATATAAGCGTCTCAGAGCCCCGAGCGTCAGCGAGTGGAAGCGACAAAGCGTTTAATTGAATTTCGCGAAATATTCACTATAGAATACTAAGCGATAACACAAGGAACCACACCATGGACAACAACGATAAATCAACACTTGAAAATAATTTAATCCAAGCTTTACTCTCAGAGCAAAAATCCGCACGTCGCTGGAAAAACGCCCGTTTTTTTGTGTGGCTTATTTTATTTTTGATCATGTTGTTTATTTTAATTGGGCCGTCCTTTTCATCTGAAACATCAAGTGATCACAATAGTGCTTATATTTCGCTTATGCGATTAAACGGCGTCATTATGGCGAACAGCAATTTTTCAGCGCGTAAAGTTATTCCTGAATTAACAGCGGCTTTTGCGGATAAAGGCTCTAAAGGCGTTATTTTATTAATTAATTCACCTGGCGGTAGTCCTGTGCAAGCGTCATTAATTCACGACAAAATTTTGCAATTAAAAGAAAAATACCATAAACAAGTCATCGTTGTGGGTGAAGACAGCTTGGCTTCGGGCGCTTATTTGGTAGCAAGCGCTGCAGATGAAATTTATGTGAATGCCGACACGGTGACTGGATCAATTGGTGTCATTATGGAAGGTTTTGGTTTTACTGATGTGATGAAAAAAATTGGCATATCACGCCGTGTATTCACAGCGGGTATCAATAAAGATCGTATGGATCCGTTTGAATTAATGAAACCAGCAGATCAAGCAAAAATAAAAGATGTGCTAGATGCAGTTCATCAAGATTTTATTGATGATGTCATTGCTGGGCGCAAAGGAAAATTGAAAGGTGACCCAAAAGAATTGTTTTCGGGTGATTTTTGGACGGGTACCCAAGCGGCAAAATTAGGCCTTGTTGATGGGACCTCGAATGTGTGGGAAGTGGCGCAATCAAATTTTGGAACAACCCATTATCGTGATTACAGTCCGCATGATAATTTCTTTGAAAGTGTGATACGTAATGTGTCGATGAAATTGCCATTGGGCTTAGATTCACATACGAAATTGCAAGAGATTGTGTAGACATAATATTGCGAATAAGGCTGATATTCCCGTCTCTTTTGAAGCGCGTAGAAACAAATTCTATTGCGTTTTCATAGCCCATTTCCATACAGTTTGCGGAAATCCTCCGAGCCACCCGGCGGAATATCAGCTACGAAACCGTTCTCTGAATCTGTGTCTATATCTGGCGTGGGTTTGAATAAGCGTAGTCCTGTTTCTTCTACCCATAAACAGGCTGCTGCTGAAGCCGATCTGGGGATAGTGTTGCTTCTTGTGTTAACGCGATGAGCATTCTCAACCATTGATTTTTGCGTGTCATCTGGAAATTGCGCATCTGTTGTCGTCAATGAATCAAG
The DNA here is from genome assembly GCA_001801515.1 of Gammaproteobacteria bacterium RIFCSPHIGHO2_12_FULL_38_11. Next base: position 6,959 of record MGXX01000007.1, on the reverse strand, counting down.
ACGTCTCGTTTCTTCGGGTTGGTAAAAATCACTGGTAATGGTTTCTCCTGGAAAATAACAATCACTCGCATCGAGCCTTGGATCTCTTACTGCTTCAATACGGTCAAATCCTAATGAAGCAAGGCCTTTTTCATTGGTCACCAGCATGTCCATTAAAAAACTCTTTAGAATAGCTAATTTACTTAAAAACTTTTCATCGTGAAGTAAGTTAAATAATTCCTGTGCGGCAGAAGCGGGTAATTCTTTTATTATTTTTTTTATCATTCCCATGTGTTTTTTAAAAATAGCAATTTTTCTTTCTGCTTGTGCGTAACTTTGTTTGGTAGCCACTTTTCGATATAAAAGAAGCAAGTCATCTAAATAAGCAGGCCCTTTTTCCATAAAAAATTCGTAGGTAAAAACTTGCGTAAATGCGCTAATGCCTAATAGCCATGCCCCCCATACAAATGCGCGTTGTGTGCAAAATTCATTGATAGTGCGAGTATATTCGAAAATATCTAATGCCAATTGGCGAGAGGCAATCATGGCATCTAATGCGCCATTGACCTTGATAATAAGGCTTGGCAAATATTCTGATACGACGGGGTCATTGGAAAAATTACGGAATAAATCAGGCACAAAAAAAGAAATAAGCGTATTAAGATAGCCATTGATTGCGTGTGTTGATTTTTTGTTGTATTCAATAATGTGTGACGCTAATACCCCTCTTAATTTTGCTCTGCCTAATTTAATAAGACTGAGTCGTGTTAAATCGGATTTTGTTTTGGTCAATTCTGATGATTCAATTTTCACTAAATCAGGTTTTTGTTTCATTAATAATTCGCAATCATTTAACAGTTTTAAAATTTTAGTGAGCGCGTTATCAGCATTGACAGGTTTATTGTCATCATTGATGGCCGATTTAAATTCATCTTTAAAACCAGCAACCAAAAAATTAGTAAAACGACGCGTTCCAAAATCAAAAAATGGGCCAGATGCTTTTTCCGTGGGTTCTGGAAAAGGGACGTAATGAGACAGTCCAACTAAAAATAGCATAATAATGCTGCCAAAATAATTTTCATAAGCGGTTATGGGCATGACAAAAAATGTTTCTGCTAAGCCTGATAATAAAAATGCATTTCCCAAATAACGTTCACAAATAATTTTCGGTATAAAACTGAATAACTGAATTAACGCTAAAGATAAAAAAATGGTCGCTTGAAGAAAGAGTCCAAACATAAAAAACCATTCGCCATGCGCATTGAATTTTTTATTTCGATGTTCTTCACATTGATCGCTTAAGCGATATTCAAGCATGGCAAGACCAGAGAAAGACATTTGCGCATAATAAGCAAGTGGCCAAATATAAGGAATTTTTTTTATGCTCCACACGGTTGATTCTCGAATGAAAAAAATAAGAATGGCGCGTATATCACCTTCGATAAACTTTAATTGATTGCATTGCGTTAGGCATGGCGATTGATGGCTTTCAATAACGCTTTTTTTTATGTTGCGAATGGTTTTTAAATCCACTGGCATTTCGGCATCGAGTAGTTTATGGGCATCTAATTGTTTTTTTATATCATGAAGCATTTTCATTCGTCGAAACTCAGGTGGAAGCTTCATTAATAAAATTGTCGTGTGCAATTGTAACTGAAATTTTCGCAACGATAAAAATAAAAATAAAGTAAAATTTAATAACATTAAACTGCATTGTAATAGCCAAGTAATACATGAAGGTAAATTTTCTTGGTTGGATTCAAGCTTATTTTCTAAAAAAGAATAAGTATAATTTGCGATAAACACAGGTAGTAAATAATTAATGGCCAACAAACCCGAATAAGTAAAAAGTTTAGGGGCGTTATCATTTGAAAGGCAATCGCCAATAAAGTGGGGTGTTTCAAAGATGGCATTTTTTGTGTATTTTACAATTTTTGATGTTGAGGAAATAGTTGATTGAGAAATGCGATAAGCCTCTTCTGTGTTAATTAAAAAGAGTGTCCAATCATATAAATAAAATGCGGCTTGTTTGCTAACACGTAAAAAACGGGTTATAGATTTATCTGCTTGGGGTTGCATTATCACGTTTCCTTAGGATAAAAAATTTCAGCGTTTTTTTGTACATGTTTCTTATTATTATATTCTAATTCGTTTAGATGGGAATACATGTTCTCTATTTAGGCAGTTAAAAGTTGAGAATGGCGTTAACATGGATAACAATGAATTGATCAAAAGACTGGAAGAACATCTTCAGTAATAAACCCCACCCAATATACTGCTTGATTTCGCACCCGTGACACTGGGACAGTTTCCAGGCCTATGTTCCATTGTTTGTTTTGCAAGCCATGCAAATGCCGTAGCTTCAATCCATTGAGAGGCGATGCCGATTTCTGAAGTGGATTTAATAATTAATTGCGGTAAATTTGCTTTTAATCGCTCGATTAAAAAAGTATTGTATGCACCGCCGCCGCAGAGCCACATTATATTGGCTGTAGAGACGCGATTTATCGCGTCTCTAATGGTTCTTGCTGTTAATTCTGTTAAGGTGTTTTGTATATCTGCTAAAGAAATCCCTCCGGTATTGCTGGCGCAATACCGACCCCCTTTTTCAAAGGGGGTGATTTTTCGATGCAGCCAATCTAAATTAAAATACTCTCGCCCTGTGCTTTTTGGGAAGGGTTTTTGAAAATAAGAATCATTTAATAAATTTGATAATAATACTGAATTTAATTTTCCACTTCTCGCCCAGTCGCCATTTTTATCAAATGATTTCCCAGTATGTTTTTCACACCATTGATCTAATAAAGTATTCGCAGGACCGGTGTCGAATCCAATAATGTGTTGTGATTTATTGACTGGAATATAGGTGATATTGGCAATGCCGCCGAGGTTTAAGACTAAAATCCCCTCCAGCCTCCCTTTGTCAAAGGGGGGGGCGGTATTTTCTGCTGCCAGTTTAAATAAATATTCATGAAACGCGGGAACTAATGGAGCGCCTTGTCCGCCGAGCGCAATATCGCGTCTTCGGAAATCAGCAATGGTCGTGATATTCGTTCTGGCAGCGATGATATTGGGGTCGCCAATTTGCAGTGTGAAAGGATATGCGCCATTGGGTGCGTGATAAATTGTTTGTCCGTGATTGCCAATTGCTGTGATATTTTCTGCTTTAACTCCGGTGTTTTTTAATAATGCTAAAACAGTTTGTGAAAATAATTCGCCAAGCTGCACATCCGTTTCACCCAGTAATTTTAAATTAATATTTTTTGAATTGAGTAATAATTTTAAATTTGATTTTGTTTCTGCGGGAATAGAGATTGAATGAGTGTCAATTAAATTTGCTTTGTTATTGTCAAATGAGACTAATGCCGCGTCGATTCCGTCCATGCTGGTGCCAGACATAAGGCCGATGTAGAGATCAGACACAGGCTTCTGCCCGCATTTCTGTGCTATTTTATACGGCATCAATACCGTCCGAAATCATTGTTTTTTCGCAGCATCGTACGCATTTTCAAACAAAGCCATTTCATTAAACCAATGATGTTCGTCATAGAAAAAGGCGCGACGATATTTTTCTTCGATGGGGGATGTGTGTGGAAATTTTACAGTGAGTGGATTAATGGCTTTGCCGTTTTTATAAACCGCAAAATGTAAATGCGGCCCGGTTGTCCAACCAGTCATACCGACATAGCCGATCACCTGCCCTCTTTTAACCACTTCATTGGGGCGTAAGTGGGCTGCGAATCTTCCTAAATGTGCATAAAAACTTTTATAGGTTTTGTTATAGCGAACCATGATGACGTTACCATACCCATTCATTTTCTTACAAAAAACAATAATACCATTGCTTAATGCTTTGACGGGTGTACCCAGCGGTGCATCATAATCAACACCTAAGTGCGGTTGTACGCGGTGTGCTATCGGGTCGAAACGATCATAGCTAAAATGTGATCCGATCCGGCGATAAGCCAATGGTGCAGATAAAAATAAAGGCTTTGTGCCTTCACCATTCGGCGCGTAATAACCCACGTGATGATTTTCCGTGAATCGTACTAGGCGATAATGGTTTTGCCCATCAATAATCTCAGCAGCAACGATATTTCCTGGGTGATCCTTCTGATCGTCAACAAAATATTGGTGATATAAAACATTTAAACGATCGCCTGGATGAATTTCATGCGTAATGTCATTGCTCGCTAACATGGCGCTAAGCTCGTGTTGTAAACTAATGGGTAACCCAGTCGACTTTTCAGCTTGTGCAAGACTGTGATGAATCACGCTTGTTTTAAATCGTAATGCTTTTGTTGTGGGTTTTTGTAACACGTTGGCAACTAAATAATTTTCTTTTTTTAATATTTGCAGGGTTTTTGCATGACTAATCGTGTAATTAAGTGAAACAAATTCATGCGAAGGCGTTGTTGTGATATTTAGCGTGTCACCTGGTTGCAAATTTTCAAGATATTTTGCAGCGGGTGGTAGTTTTAAGGCGGTTATCCATAACGTGCTCGGCAAGCCTGCACGATGAAATAAGGAGGCAAGGGTGTCATTTTTTTTGATCGTTAGTGTTTGTGTTTCTGTTTCTGTTTTGCTGGGTGCGTTGGGTGTCACGGTTATTTTTATTGGTTTGTTTGCGGGTAATTGAAGTGCTGATGTTGTTTTTTTTGTGGTAGTGTGCGTGTGATTCATGACAAAGTGACTTATAATGACGCCTGCTATGCAAATGATAATGGCGATTGAAATGTTACGAAATCGATTACGGGGAGCTTCTTCGGTAAAATCCATGTAATCCATTATGAAATCCTATTGTTTTACGATAAAGGTATAACCTTAATCATCTCGGCGATATTGGTCAATGATTTTTTGAGTGGGAGTTAAAATAAATGTCAGCAAAAGAAGCCCTAGCGTTAATTCGACGCGGTACTTCAGAAATTATTTCAGAAGAAAGTTTGTTGGAACGATTGGAATCAGGTGTGCCCTTGCGTGTGAAGCTAGGCATTGACCCCACAGCAGCAGATCTGCATTTTGGTCATACTGTTGTCATCAATAAGCTTAGACAATTTCAAGAGCTGGGACATGAGGTGCTATTTTTAGTGGGAGATTTCACCTCGATGATTGGCGATCCTTCTGGACGTAATGTCATGCGAAAACCTTTGTCATCAGAAGAAATTGCAATAAATGCTAAAACTTATACACAACAAGTGTTTAAAATTTTAGATCCCGTCAAAACAAAAGTGATGTTTAATTCCGAATGGATGGGAAAACAGTCCGCTGCGGATTTGATTCGATTGTCATCCTTGAGTACCGTTGCGCAAATGTTGGAGCGCGATGATTTTGATAAACGTTTTCAAGCGAACCAGCCCATTGCGCTCCACGAGTTTATTTATCCTTTACTGCAAGGTTACGATTCTGTTGCGATGAAAGCTGACGTGGAATTGGGTGGCACCGATCAAAAATTTAATCTATTAATGGGACGTGAATTGCAAAAGCACTATGCTCAAAAGCCACAATGCGTGATTACGATGCCCTTACTTGAAGGATTGGAGGGTGTTCAGAAAATGTCCAAGTCCTTGGGCAACTATATAGGGATTACGGATACGCCTGATGATATGTTTGGAAAAATTATGTCAGTGTCAGATGAATTGATGTGGCGGTATTTTGAATTATTGAGTTTTCAACGTGATACTGATATTGATGCGTTGCGTTTGGGGGTGCGCGAAGGTCGTAATCCACGTGATGTTAAGTTTGCCCTGGGAATGGAATTGGTTGCGCGCTTTCATGGAGACACTGCTGCTAAAAATGCAAAAGAGAATTTTATTTCGCGGTTTCAGAAAGATGAGATGCCGATGGATTTGGAATGTGTGTGTTTTCAGGGTGAGGGCGATGAAATGAGTATCGCGCATATTTTGAAAACAGCAAAATTAGTATCGAGTACGTCAGATGCAATTCGTATGATTAAACAAGGCGCTGTTAGAATTGATGGTGAACGCATTGAAAATTTAAAATTGATGGTTAAATTTGAAGAAGAACACGTTTATCAGGTGGGCAAAAGAAAATTTCGAAAGGTGAAGATAACCAGAAGTTTGTCTTGAGTCTGCGTAAAATCCGATGAAATTTTTCATGCCTATCCGGTTGTAACATAATATTGCGAAGGCTGATGCCCATCTCTTTTTACGCGCGAAAAATGCGCCATCCATGGCGCGGTCCCGAAACATCCTGTTTCTACGCGCTTCAAAAGAGATGGGAACATCAGCCTTATTCGCAATATTATGTTACAACCGAATAGGCAGGAAATTTTTTTATTAAAAAGAGCAAGGATGCTCCTCCCATGGCCAATTTCAAATTAATTTAAAATAATCTAAAAAAAGATGTTGTCATTGTAAAAAAACCTGTGTATCTTCCTTTCCACATCGGATGTAACAACAAATAAAACAGGACGGAAGCACGCACTAAAGTAAGTGCGTAAATTTAGGCTGTTTTAGATGTAAAAGGTTATCAAGAAAGTTTTTGAAAATAAATTAAAAACATTGTTGACAACCGATAGGAACTCAGTAAAATGATCCACCTTCCCTCAGGGGAAATAGCTCTTTAAAAATTTGAACATCGAAAAAAGCAGTTTGTGTGGGTCTTAGTAATAGTCAATTACGATTAAGAAACACAGATGCGCTTAGGCGTATCTTTAAAAATTGTTAGAGTAGAGACGCGATTAATCACGTCCCTACTAGCTAGTTTCAACTGAAGAGTTTGATTCTGGCTCAGATTGAACGCTAACGGCATGCTTAACACATGCAAGTCGAACGGCAGCACAGTAGTAGCAATACTATGGGTGGCGAGTGGCGGACGGGTGAGTAATATATAGGAATCTGCCTTGTAGTGGGGGATAACCCGGGGAAACTCGGGCTAATACCGCATAATCTTTACGAAGCAAAGTGGGGGATCTTCGGACCTCATGCTATAAGATGAGCCTATATCGGATTAGCTAGTTG
>MGXX01000006.1 GCA_001801515.1 Gammaproteobacteria bacterium RIFCSPHIGHO2_12_FULL_38_11 | reverse complement strand
ATCCGAGAAACAGTACACTTAGCCATTTTGCCGAGAAAAAAACGGGCGCGGGCACGATTAGTGCAGTGATTTACGCAACAACGCCTTATTGATTGCCTAAACACACACTACGGTATTAAAGTTGCTACGCTTACGTTCCTCCCTCTTGGTGCAGACGCAAACGCATTAGTATATAAAGCTGGGGCGCATGATCAGTTATCTTATTTCATAAAAGTAAAGCGTGGCCATCATGACGATCTCAGTGCGACTATAATAGAGCTGTTACATGATGCTGGAATTCGGCAGATTATTCCTCCTATCAAAAACAATCGTGGGCAACCCATTCAGCATATCGACGACTTTACTCTTATCGTATCTCCATTTGTCGAAGGACAAGACGGTTTTAGCCGTGATTTAACAAGTGAGCAGTGGATTGCTCTTGGCAAAGTGATGAGACAAATTCACAACATTAATGTGCCTCCATCGGTTCAACGCATGATCAGGCGCGAAGCTTATTCACCCAAATGGCGAGAGGCTGTTCGCTCTCTCTATACTCATATTGAATCTGAACCAAGCGGTGACGAAATTGCTTTGAAGTTAGTAGCTTTTATGAAAAAACATGCTGTGACAATTCATCGTCTAGTAGATCGAGCTGAACAGTTAGGTCAACAAATTCAAGATCAATCACCTGAGTTTGTGTTGTGCCATTCCGATATTCACGGTGGAAATGTATTGATAGATGGGAATGACATTATTTATATGGTGGATTGGGATGATCCCATTATGGCGCCTAAGGAACGTGACCTCATGTTCATTGGCGGAGGTGTTGCTAATGTTTGGAATAAGTCACATGAGGTAGAATTTTTTTATCAGGGCTACGGGCAAACAGAAATCAATATGGCAATTTTGGCATATTATCGGTATGTACGAATCGTAGAAGATATCGCTGAGTTTGGACAGCAATTGCTTTTAACTTCGGCAGGCGGTCAGAATCGCATTGAATCATATAAGCATTTTATTGCCCAGTTTGAGCCTCAAGGTGTAGTGGATATAGCCGCGATCACTTTTACCACTTTTATCACTGAATTAATCGCGAGTAACAGGATCATGAGCTATAAAATTGAATTTACCGAAACACTTTCCGAAGAAATAGAAGAAAAAATGAGGAAAGACCTTGTTGAATATGAAAACAGCCATGGCATCGATGTAAATTATAAAAAATTTGCGCTAGTCCTAAAAGATGAATCTGGTAACGCATTGGGTGTCCTAAATGCTTTTACAGCATTTTCAGAAGTATATGTTGATGACATGTGGGTTGACAGCTCTTGCCGTGGAAAAGGGTATGGTAGAAAATTATTACAAGAGCTTGAAAATCATTTTGAAGGCAAAGGGTTTAATAATATTAATTTAGTAAAAAGTGCGTTTAATGCGCCAGAATTTTACAAAAAATGTGGATTTACCGTGGAGTTTGTTAGGGAAAATAAAATCAATCCACAACTCACTAAAACTTTTTTTATAAAATATTTCAAAAATGAATATCAAACACAGGGGATTATAAAAAATCCCATGAATAGCAAAATCAAGGTGAGATCATACAGTGAAGCTGATGCGCCATTTCTCGCAGCTATCTACTTTCATACGATTCATAATATTAATACAAAAGATTATTCCACAGAGCAGCTTAACGCATGGGCACCTAGTACCAGCCTTGAAACAGAGGGCTGGATACAAAAATGGAAAAATCTTCCGCCAATCGTTGTTACTATTAATGATAAAGTTGTTGGCTTTGCTGAGCTTGAGGATAACGGCCACATTGACTGCTTTTATTGCCACCACGAGCATCAAGGCCGTGGCGTTGGTAGTGCTTTAATGAAGGAAATTGAGAATAGAGCCAGAAAACTCAAGATAAACAAAATTTTTTCTGAGGTTAGCATTACGGCAAAGCCATTCTTTGAGGCAAAAGGATTTATAGTAAAAAAAGAACAATCAGTAGTCATTAGAGGGGTCGCGCTTACAAATTTTGTGATGGAAAAAATTCTTGCTCTGTAATTAATCGGGTCTTTTAATAGCTTACTTTAAAATTCTGCTTGCGTGTAAAGCGCATCAGTTTAGCCACGCTATTCCAATCTCTTTCTATAGGGCGCATTGAGTTATTGCTCTCAGTAATAATAATGCCTATACTATGTTTAACGGCCTGTTCCTCTACATTGAAAAATGCACGAGCAGGTTTTCTTTTTTAAGAATAAGAAAAAATGTCGACTTATAAAAAACCCTATCTTACCTTTGAGCAGCAGCTTGATCTATTAAAGTCTCGTAGGCTGGAAGTAACAAACGACAGCGTAGCTTTAGAGTACCTACGCCGCTTAGGTTATTATCGCCTCAGTGGGTATTGGCACCCCTGCCGAAAATTAATTCCTTCCCCAGTGCATCAGTCAAAACCTGTGAGACCACAGCGTGAAGATAATTTTTTGCCTGGGTCTAGGTTTCAAGATGCGGTAGAGTTTTATGTTTTTGATAAAAAGTTGCGGTTATTAATGCTGGATGCCATCGAACGGATCGAAGTGGCTTTTAGAGTCGATATTGCTTATCTTCTAGGGCAAAAAGACCGATTTGCTTATACGAAGCCGTCTTTGTTGCATGGTAATTTCACCAAAAAATAGACCCTAGAACGGGTAAAACTAAATATGAAGATTGGCTAATCAAACAGGATCAGTTGATTAACCGCTCAAAAGAAGATTTCGCGGAACATTATAAAGCTAAATATGGTTTACCATTGCCGATATGGGTTGCAATCGAGTTATGGGATTTCGGCTTGCTATCGATGTTTTACAAGGGAATGACAGTAAGAGATAAGGCTGAAATTGCCGCGAAATATAGCATCCCTGATTGGCAGGTTATGGAGAGTTGGCTGCGATGTTTAAATTACGTGCGCAACGTAGTCGCGCATCACAGCAGGTTGTGGAACAGAAATTTAATTGATCAACCAAAGTTAGCGAAGAAGGGTGAAATGCCTGCGTTCGATTCCTATGTCGGTAACGTTCACGTTACCTCAAGAGTATATGTCGTCCTGTGCATCTTAGCGCATTTTATGAAGCATGTTTGTCCTCGATCATCATGGCAGCTGCGGTTAGCTGATTTGGTGCGGTCTTTTCCCAAGGCTGCGCATATTAACGTGCACGATATGGGCTTCCCGAAAGATTGGGAGCAGCATGTTTTCTGGAAAGCATGACCTGAAAACTATGCTGTGCTCGAGATACACCTTCAGGAGCGACTAAGAAGAAAGTGGCACTGACAGCAGATAAGCTTGCTCGCGCATTGACCGAACTGAAACTTCATGATGATAGCATAGAGTTCAATGCTTTATCCACATGATGAAAAATAGCTTGGTGATCTGAAATTAAATTTTCTACTTGAGAATGATCTACTGGATCTGTTTTGTGGTGGAGTTCTATAAAGAGAGATGCTGTGTTATCAGGTAACCCATGTTGATTAATTAATTTTTCTTGAATAAAATGATGCGACATTATTTCTTTCGTTTTACTTTTAGCTTTTCCCATCAACCAAGCAAATGAATGAATAGTTGATTCTAGGGCTTCTCGTAGTGGCGAAACTGCTTCTTCGTGAAAGTCACTAGCAACAAGAACTTGGGCCATACGTTGCTTACGTGACGCATGATCAAGATGTTTTTTAGCTTCCTGAATTTGTTTTTCTTGTAGTTTCTTTTCTGATTCAGCAAAGAGTGGGGAGCTATGTAATATTTTCGTTGGGTCATTAAGCGTGAGTATTCCAGCCGCCACCAATCGCTGAATAGTTTCAAAGGTCTGACGATCTACAGTCTCTAGGGTTACCGATGCGTTATCAAGCGATTCTCGCAACTGTCTTTGTATTTCATCGGACTGTTTTTCAACGACAGCTAATAAGGTATGTTGCCCTGTTTTTTCATCATGGTGAGATTGCAATAAATCTATCAAACCATCAAATTTTTGCGTTGCTTGTTTTGCTTCAGTTGGAATAGGTGTCTTTTCAGAGAAGCCCATCAGGCTTTCCATTCGCTCCATGAAGGCAGCACGACCAGAAGGCAGCTGCATTGTTTTTAAATCGTCTTTCCCCTCTAGCACACCTTCAGCAAGAGCTTGCTTTTGGGCAAGTAACCCCAACATACGATGCTCAATGCTATCTTCACAAACAAGATTAATAATTCGTACTGAACGCGTTTGATGTTTTCGCCATGCACGTGCAATACGTTGTTCTAATTTTGCCGGATTCCAAGGTAAATCTAGGTTAATAACAATATTAGCATTTTGTAAATTTAAACCAAGACTGCCAGAATCAGTAGACAAAAATAATCGGCAATTTGGATTATTTTTAAAGCGATTGATTTCTTCTCGTCGTTTGTGTTGTGGCACTGATCCGGTGTGCAAGGCTGCATCCCAATGTTTTTTATGAACCCATTCACAGACCAGTTGTAGCATTCGTTCCCATTCAGAGAATATGATAATTTTTGCGTTTTTATCCGCTAGAAGATCACTGAGAATTTTTTTTAGCTCACTTAATTTTGGTGAGATGCGGCATTCAGAATCAAGAATATAAGGTGTATCACATAGCATCCGCATACAGGCAAGCCATCGTTGCAATTTCTCGAATTCATCTTTATATAGCGGTCGCTTACTCGCTTGCCGCACTAGTCGTGCAACCTTATCTTCATACTCAGTGTAGCGGCTCCGTTGCTCACTATCCATCCCAACAAAATAATTATTAATAGTCCGTTTTGGTAACTGGCCTTCTACATCGCCCTTAAGCCGTCGCAACATCAATGGGCGCAGCCTTTGATGCAGTATATCCAAACTCTGATAACCATTCGGCTTACCCTTATCGTCTAATGCGTAAAAATCACGATTAAATCGAAAAAGCGCACCAAAAATATGGGGGTCTAGAAATTGCACGATAGAATAAACATCATCAATTCTGTTTTCTAAGGGTGTTCCTGTCAAAACAAAAGCATATCGGCTAGTAAGTTGCTTCACGGCATTAGCCGCTTTTGTTTGCCAATTTTTAATACGCTGAGCTTCATCTAAAATAATCACATCGGGAGATAATAAACGCTGGATATCGGGACCATCTTGAATAATTTGCTCATAGTTAGTTAAATAAAAAAATGAGTGACTTTGATATTGTTTCAGTCGATTTTGCCGTGAACCTTGAATTATTAGACTAGATAAATCGCTAAATTTAGCTATTTGTTCCTCCCACTCAGCCTTTAGCGATGCTGTTGCCACAACCAATACTCTCAAAATATTTTTATTACGCCGTAATAACTCACAAGCTGCAATTGCTTGCACTGTTTTTCCTAATCCCATTTCGTCAGCGAGCATTCCTCTTTCAGTGAATGCTAAATGCATCATGCCTTCTTGCTGATAAGCATAGAGGGGATGTTTCATCACATCTAATGTTTTTTTACCTTGTTTCACGTCATTTAAAAATACTTCTTTTTCTGAATGTTTATCTGAGTTTTTTCGTTGATATTCAACAAAATGATCAATATGACGTGAAATACGGATAGATTTTTTTAATATTTTATTTTCAGAAATGCTTTTCAACAACGTGGCATAAGTGGAACCCGGATTGTCAAGTAATGATCTATCTTCTAAAAAGAAAGGCGCTATCTGCCGATGTATAATTGGTTTAACATTATTTGGCCAAGCAATCCGTATTGTAAAATCACGATGATCCAAAAAAATTTCAACACGCTGACTGCCACCCTGTTGTGCTGCTTTAAATAACTTTACACCTGCTTTTCTTAGGCGAAATAAAACATTCTCTACATGTTTGCAAGTGCCTAACTTATTACTTCTATAGTCATGGCAATCACAAGAATTAATCTGATCTACGAGGGAACGAATTTCAACACAATATTGTTTGTCTTGTTGGGATCGTACTAAAAACGTGCCGAAATAATAAAATTCAGGGCTGATATTCTCAATGCGAAATTTTTCTGTTTTTCCTCGTATGCGTCTACGATCTATTTCATCAGCATCTGTTGTATTCCAATTGGTTATATCAAGGCTAATGCTCTTGATTTTTTTACGTTTTTTTGTTCTTTTAGCATCCATAATATAGCTCTTAATATTTGTAAGATTTTTGATCGTCAGTCGTTAAACGGACTTTATTGTAACGATTATAAATATTTCGTCTACTCATGTTTGTTTTGCAGGGAAATAAAAACTTCAAACGAGGAAGAAAAATCGCATGGGACTATGGAGTGCCTGGCTGGAGTTAGGCAATCAGCTTACGTTAGTTTGCAGTAGAAAAAGAACCTTTTTTTGGTTTGTAGCCATTCTAATTGGGTTTACAATCAAGTTTGATTCGCTGGGTGTCACAAGCCTTGCACGTGGCGCCGGTGTGACATCCATTCATTATACGAGCATGCTGAATTTTTTTAACTCGACTGCGGTCAATCTTGAAATGCTTCAGTCCATCTGGATCAATATCGTCTTCGGCAAGTTTAGCTCCACCATTATTCGCATCAATGGCCGCTGCATCATTGCCGGTGATGGTATCAAGATTGGAAAGGAAGGAAAAAAGATGCCTGGCGTCAAATGGCTGCATCAGGAATCTGAATCAAACAGCAAGGCAGAATACATTATGGGACACTCGATTCAGGCCTTGTCAATTCTGGCTAGGGGATTGGGCACCTACTTTGCGATTCCATTGGCGGGGCAAATTCACGAAGGGATTCGCTTTATTTATGTTATTGGGATTTATCGCACAAGGGTTACTGCAGTACCTGTCTATTTACACTCATAAAACAGTCTGAAAAAATTTTGGAACATGGCTGAGAACCATCAGGCCAAATACATTGCCATCAGAGATGGTGGTTTCGTTGGTTATGGCAAATACCTATAATGAATTTCTAGTAGATGACAAAAGCAGCTTGATCATGTTTTGGATTGAATTTTGCGCGCGATGTTTTCAATGGAAGAGATATAATTTGCAAAAATCATGCCTTTTTAGTACAATAAATACATGAAATTTGAATATGATGAAAAGAAATCGTAGCCAATCAACTAAAGCATGGTATTGCCTTTAGCCAAGTGAAGATATTATGGTTTGTTCCGGCCGTTGAGATTGAAGCAAAAACTGTAGATGAACCGCGTTCAATGATTATTGGCAAAATAGATGGAAAACTATATTCATGTATTTTTACTACAAGAGGCCCGGCAATGAGGATCATTTCTGCGCGACGCAGTAGAAAATCAGAGGAGAAAATATATTATGACTACATCAAAACATAAAAAAATTAAAGCATCAAAACTCGATGCTGCCTTTGAAAAAGGCGATATTACGGAACATTTAGATTTAAAGTCAGTTAAAGTGCGTTACCCTATGCAACGTATTAGCATTGATTTTCCAAAAACTATTTTACATGAGCTCGACATAGAAGCTGCTAAAATTGGCGTGACGCGTACGGCGCTTATTAAAACATGGGTGGCGGAACATTTGTCAAAATAGGTTGGAACTGTAAGCGCTCTTTCAAAAAGGAAATGGCGGTAATTGCGTTTGATCTTTCAGCCAAAATGGGTGATGCCATTCATCGTATATCGCGAAGAATTATCTTTTGGTTCCTTATAAATTAAGATAACAAATGATAACACAAGTTTATTTTATTCTTTTTTAGGCGCAGGCATGCGACATGCCGAATAAAAACAAACGAGCGCAGGGGTGAGTATTCACAAAAAAGAGAAAGCAGATTAGGCGCTCGCTAGGCGCCTTAAAAAGGGCGCCTGACTCATTGTTCTCATGCGTGTGATTTTTAAAATTTCAGCGAAAAAGCCTGCCAAACTTTATTTTGCAAAAAGTGAAAATATTTTTTAGGGTGTCAGCATGATAAGTATAAATTAATAGTAGACATTACGAGTTCGAGAAAATATGGGAATTACCCTGAGATATGGAGAGGATACGAAGAGCTTGTATGACGAAAAGCTGCTGCTATACTGTGGCTAACAACACCCGTCACGCCTCTTAACAATGCGCACCCGACGGGTTTTTTATTCTTTCAGATCATGCTTAAGTTGTTTCAGTTCACGCTTTATTTCTTCATATCGAGCTGTTTTGGGTTTTAGTGCTTTAATGTATGTATCTGTAAAATTACTCATCGTTATTCTCGTAAATCGGTGACGGAAATGACAATTGTGATGCTCAAAAAAACATTTATTTTTTGCTCTCAATCGCTGCTTTTACTTTTTTTAAAACTTTAGCGGTGACTTTGCTCTGAGCTTCAAGTTTGCTGATGTAAGCTTGGGCGACATCCATGCGTTTTGCTAATTCCTTTTGCGTGATGCCAGTATTAATGCGAGCAAGAGCAACAGGGTTATCTACATAATCAGTTAATTCAAAGGGCACATAGTCTTCACCACTATATTTTTTCTTTAAAGCTTCTTCAATTTCGTCACGTAACGCATTGTAGACATTGAAGGGTAGTAAAACATATTCTGCTTTCCCATCTATTGATTTTATAATTTGTAAGGTCATTTGTAAGCGCCTCCGCGTGGTTTGATTTTTTCTATAGCAATAATTTTCACTTCGTCATCCTTGTCCAAAATAATGCGCCATTGCCAAACACGTAATCGATAATAAGGCTCACCTTGTAACGGCTTAATATCTAAAATTGGATTGTCAGGATTCTCTCCTAACAATGTAATTTTTTCAGCAATCCGATTACGGTCTGTCCTAGCCAAGCTTTGTAATGTCTTTTTAGCCTGTTTCTTTATGAGCAATGTGTAGCGCATTTAAAATCCTTATATTTGGTTATTATAAGTTATATTTAGTTATATTGCTATACCTTTCTGTCAGGGTACACTTTTTCGTGGTCTTATCTGATCTCAAATGAAAAGTAGCCCTCATAACAGGAGCTGGCAGTGGTATCGGCCGCGCTTGTGCGAATCTTTTCGCTAGAGTTATGTAGAGGATGTAAGAATAAGGGCGGAAAAATTCCTTGTTTTTCTGCCATAATACCGCCAATTTTTTATCTCTCCGCTTGGATTAATTTATTGTTCTCACCTCTAGATATAGCGCGAAGAATGGTGTCTAAAACGTTATTAAGATATTTACCAACATCTTCTGCTAAAAATCTTAATACCATATAGCCGTTCTCTTGCAATAGAGCATCCTTCCTTCTATCGCGCCTGTACGCATCTGCATCACCAAGATGCTGTGCGCCGTCAATTTCAATGGCAATACGCGGATTGGTACAAAGTAAATCAACTTCCATGCGTCCTAAGCCATCAAAGGGAATGGCTAATTCTACATTCAGGTGAAAACGATCAGATGTTTCTGGCATAGTTGCAAGACGGCGATATAGGAAAGCTTCAGTAGCACTTCGTGCGTGATAGATGCCTTCTTTTTCTAAAATTGTTGACGAGGTAACTTGTACAAATAATTTTGCTAATGGGCAATCAATACCATCACGAATTAATCGCTTAACAGTTGCTGAATAATCTGCTTTCCATTTAGGATCTACTGGTAGTGGAACTTCAGAGGGCCAACCAGGTGTGGCACTAGCGGGAAGAAAAATTTTGTATCCGACTGCTTCATAAGCACGACACCGTCGATTGAACATTCGTTCGAGCATCGGTACATTTAGATCAGCGTAGTCATAGACTTGCACTTCTTTTTTGTGATCATGCAGACGATGTAGCCGTCCTACATATTGCGCAATAGTACCACGCCAAGAAACTGGAAGTGTAAGAAACAGTGTGTCTAAACGTGGATCATCATATCCCTCGCCGATAAAACGGCCAGTTGCCAGCAAAACACGACCTTCATTTTCAGGAATTTCTTTTATTCGATCAATTGCATTTTTAATTTTTTTAGCACTCATTCCACCACGCAATACAATAACATGCTTAATATGTGGTATTAGGAGTTCGTGTAAACGATCTAAATGCTCATTGCGTTCTGTTAACACAATGGGCGAACGATTATTTTGAATAGATAGAATAATATCTCTGCATATTAAGTGATTGCGTTCAGCATCAACTATTAATTCTTCATAAAGGTCTTGAAATTGAATGCGAAGATTATCGTCTATGGGTTTGAAAGGACGAAAACTAGTAGGTTGCACTAAAACAGTGTGCTCAAATGGGTGTAAAGCAGCTTGTTCTTTAGCATTAACTTGATATCGTACTGGACCACAACGCATAGTGATAATGGGATGACGGCCATCTTTGCGCGCCACTGTAGCAGATAAACCAGTAATGAATTTTGCTTTAACTTGTC
>MGXX01000005.1:38443-38620 GCA_001801515.1 Gammaproteobacteria bacterium RIFCSPHIGHO2_12_FULL_38_11 | reverse complement strand
GATAATTTAATTTTTGTTATTAATTGTAATTTGCAGCGATTAGATGGTCCTGTTTGGGGTAATGGTCAAATCATTCAAGAATATGAAGGTGTTTTTCGAGGTGCTGGATGGAACGTTATTAAAGTAATTTGGGGGTCTGGCTGGGATAAATTATTTGAAAAAGATAAGTCCGGTTTG
>MGXX01000005.1:0-38408 GCA_001801515.1 Gammaproteobacteria bacterium RIFCSPHIGHO2_12_FULL_38_11 | reverse complement strand
ATACCAAAAATTTTCTGCTAATGACGGTGCTTATTTGCGTGCGAATTTTTTTGGAAAATATCCTGAATTATTAACATTGGTTTCTGATTTAAGTGATGAACAATTAAAAAGAATCCTATTAGACGGCGGACATGATCCGCAAAAAGTGTATGCTGCTTATGCTGCAGCGGTTGCCCATAAAAATCAACCAACCGTTATCTTAGCTAAAACAGTCAAGGGTTTCGGCATGGGTAAAAGTGGTGAGGCGTTAAATGTGGCGCATCAAACAAAAAAAATGTCAGTTGAAACCTTAAAACATTTTCGGGAACGTTTTGGGTTGGACTTATCAGACACGGATCTTGAAAAATTAAATTATTATAAGCCCAAAAAGAAGTCCGCAGAAATTAACTTTTTGAAAAATAATCGCAAAAAGTTGGGTGGGGTTTTGCCTGCCCGTGATCCCCAATGCGAAAAATTAATCGTGCCAGAATTATTTGCATTTGAAACTTTATTAGCAGGTTCAGGTGAGCGCGATATTTCAAGTACGATGGCTTTTGTGCGTATTTTGTCGACTTTATTGAAAGATAATAATATTAAAGAACGAATAGTACCTATTGTTGCTGATGAATCACGCACCTTTGGTATGGAAGGATTGTTTCGACAAATTGGTATTTATGCACCACAGGGACAGCATTATCAACCTGAAGATAAAAAGCAGTTAATGTATTATCGCGAAGATCAAAAAGGCCAATTATTGCAAGAAGGTATTTCTGAAGCGGGGGCGATGTCGGCATGGATTGCGGCTGCGACGTCTTACTCTTCTAATCATGAGCCGATGATCCCCTTTTATATTTATTATTCGATGTTTGGTTTCCAACGCTTTGGTGACCTGGTGTGGGCAGCGGGAGATATGCGTGCACGTGGATTTATTTTAGGTGGCACGGCAGGTCGCACCACATTGGCGGGTGAAGGATTGCAACATCAAGATGGCCATAATTATATTATGTTTGGTATGGTACCAAATTGTGTTTCCTATGATCCCGCTTTTTCCTATGAGTTGGCGGTGATTATTCAAGATGGTCTTCGTCGAATGTTTGAGAATCAAGAGGATGTTTTTTATTATATTAATTTGATGAATGAAAATTACCATCATCCGAAGATGGTTGCGGGTTCAGAAGTGGGGATATTGAAAGGACTCTACCAGCTGGAAATCAATGTTGAGCAGGTGAAATCTACATCAAATAGCACAGAAACGCGCCCGGTTGGGTGCGTGCATCTTGTAGGCGCGGGTGCCATATTGACTGAAGTAATTAAAGCTGCTGATATATTAAAAGAAAAATTTAATATTATTGCAGCTATCTGGAGCGCAACAAGTTTTAATGAATTACGCAAAGACATGGAAACTATTGCACGTAAAAATCTTTTTAATCCCGAAGAAAAGAAAAAATTATGTTATGTCGAAGAATGTTTTAAAGACAATACTGCACCGATTATAGCAGCAACAGATTATTTAAAAATGAATGCGAATCAAATTCGCGAAGCAATTCATGCGCCATATTATGTATTAGGAACTGATGGATATGGTCGAAGCGATACGCGCGAAGCACTACGCGATTTCTTTGAGGTCGATGCAAAAATGATTGTTTATACAGCATTATATGCGTTAATGGAAAAAGGCGATTTTTCTCTCGAAAATTTAAAAATCGCGCGTGAAAAGTTGGAAATTGATGCAAATAAACCGGAGCCTGTTAAATCATGACAATAGAAATTAAAGTTCCTGACATTGGCGCTGCAAATCAAGTTGACGTTATTGCTGTATTAGTTAAAGTGGGCGACACGATTGCAATTGATACGCCGCTGGCTACCCTTGAAGGTGATAAAGCGAGTATGGATATCCCATCGTCTGAAGCGGGCGTTGTTGAATCAGTTGCGATTAAAGTGGGTGATAAGGTTTCTGAAGGATCGGTGATTTGCACTGTCGCTGGTGTTGCGGAAAATCCCCCCGGTTTTGCTGACGCAAAACCGACCCCCTTTTTCAAAGGGGGTGAATCAAATGATGCACCTCAATTACCCTCTTTGAAAAAGGGTGAATCAAATGATGCACCTCAATTACCCCCTTTGAAAAAGGGGGTCGATATCGCGCCAGCGATATCGGGGGGATTTATCACACATGCAAGCCCTGGAATTCGCCGCATCGCCCACGAACTCGATATCGACTTATCGAAAATAAAAGGCAGCGGTGAAAAAGGCCGCATTACCAAAGACGATATTAAAAATTATTTATCAAAGGGAAATAATAATTCCGGATTCTCTGTATTGGCGCAACCCGTTATTGATTTTTCAAAATTTGGCACAACCGAATCAAAACCCCTCAGTAAAATTCAAAAAAGTTCGGGTGCAAATTTGCATCGGAATTGGGTTTCTATTCCGCATGTTACGCAATTTATAGAAGCTGATATCACAGAGCTTGAGCAATTTCGTCAGGAAAATAAAGACAAAGCGATTAAAAAAGGATTTAAATTAACGCCCTTGGTTTTTATTATCAAAGCCGTCGTGTCGGGACTTAAAAAATTTCCACAATTTAATTCATCATTAGATTCAACAGGTGAAAATTTAATGCTTAAAAAATATTTTCATGTGGGGGTTGCGGTTGATACGCCAAATGGATTGGTGGTTCCTGTGATTCGCGATGCTGATAAAAAAGGTATTTTTGAATTGGCAAAAGAATTAGAGGTGATGAGTAGCAAAGCGCGGGATGGCAAATTAACAATGATCGATATGCAAGGCGGCTGCTTTTCAATTTCTAGTTTAGGGGGCATTGGTGGCACTGCTTTCACACCGATTATTAACGCACCTGAAGTAGCAATTTTAGGGGTTTCAAAAGCCACGATGAAACCGTTGTATGTAGAAGATAATTTTGTGCCTCGTTTAATGATGCCTTTGTGTTTATCCTACGATCATCGCGTCATTGATGGTGCCGATGGTGCACGCTTCGCTGTTTATTTGTCGCAGTGTTTGTCGGATATTCGAACGCTGTTGTTATAGTTCTTATTTGTATTTTGTTGGTTGCATGCGACATGCGGCCATCATCGTAAATAATTTCATGCTCTGTGTTTCAAGCAACATATATCGTGGCACTGCCATCGCTCTGTCTGATTTTGTAGCACATCGATAAGCAATGCTAAACGCCATTTCATAGCCTGATTTTGCAGCAGCGCGTTCCACATCATCGTTATAAATACCAAATGGCCATGCCAACAAAGTCACTGGCGTACCTGCTTTTTCTGCTAGTATTTTTTTTGAATGATTTAATTCAAAATTAACAAATTGAGTATACTTTTCAGCGGATAAATGTCTTTTTTCTTGCTTGAAATTGGGATGCGAGAAGGTGTGACTTTGAATATTGAATAATCGTGTTTGTTGTAATTCTTTGAGTTGCCCCCACGTCATTGCATAAGGTTCACGTGAAATAATCGAAGGATAGATAAATAAAGTGACGGGAATATTGTATCTTTTCACGATGGGTAAGGCATGCGTGAAGACGGTGATGCGTCCATCATCTATTGTAATGACGACAGATTTAGCAGGCACGGATGCAATTTTTCCTTGTAAGTAAGCAACCGCTTCTTTTAATGGGATAACAGTGTAGCCATTTGTTTTGAGCCATTGTAACTGTTCTTCAAATTTTTTAGTGCTGATCGTCATTGAGCCTTTTTTTATGGGTTCAAAATTATGGTAGACGAAGATGGGAATGTATCTGGGGGTGGCAGCTGATGCAATGGAACTACAGATGATCAAAGCGAAGGTGACCAGCGAAAACAGGATGCAGCGCATTTTTTGTATCCTCCATGATAGGTGTTAATTATGAGGTTAACATACCCAATATTTCTAAGCCATGCCAGCCTGGCATAATTTAGCTGTTGGAACGCGACATCGTAATTATAAACTGATAAAATCAATGAGATATGAAGTTACATAACGATGATATACAGAAAATAACCACTTTTTTGCAAAGCAAGATGAAGTTGCGTCTGCTGATTTTATATGGTAGTTATGCGTCCGGGCATGCAACTGAAAAAAGCGATATTGATTTGGCTTTTCTTGCGGATGATGAGGTGGATTCTAATAAGCTGTTTTTTGATGTTCTGCCTGGACTTGCGAGCTTGATGCATGTTGAACATGTAGATTTTATTAATTTAAAAACCATTGATACTGTTTTTCGGTTTGTTATTGTTTCAACTGGTCAGGTTATTTTTCAAGATGGTGATTTTGAGAAATATTTAGATTTGGTGTATACGCGATATTTGCAATTAAATGATGATAGAAAGGAAATTTTAGATAATTTTTCAGAAGTGGTTACTGGCTGGTTTAGTTTTTTACATGATGACAGGAAACAGGAAAAGCGAGATAGATAAATGGAAAATGATATTATCATAAATAAATGTAGATCCATTAGAAATTGCATTATCAATATCCGGAATGCCTATCCAAAAGCGCGGGAAATTTTTTTAGACAGTTATATTTTACAAAATTCTGTGGTATTGGATTTACAGCGTGCCATACAAATAACAATTGATATTGCGGCGCATATTGTGCGCAAAAAAGCATTGGATCTCCCAAGAGAATCCAAAGATTTATTTGAGTCTTTGTATAAACATAAAATCATTACACAGGAAATGTGTAAAATAATGATTGGCATGGTCGGGTTTCGTAATATAGCTGTACATGAGTATCGAACACTTGATTTAAACGTGGTCATGAACGTTGTTGAAAATCATTTAACGGATTTTGAAAAATTCATACAAGAAATTTTAAAAGCAAATTAAGAGGTTTTATTATGAGTAATGTATTACATGCCGAAGTAGTTGTTTTAGGAAGTGGTCCTGGCGGTTATTCTGCTGCTTTTCGAGCGGCTGATTTAGGTAAAAAAGTAATTTTAATTGAGCGATATGACGTGATCGGCGGCGTGTGTTTAAATGTCGGTTGTATTCCTTCAAAAGCATTGTTACATATTGCAAAAATCATTGATGAAGCAGCGGATGCATCTTTACATGGCGTTGAATTTGGCAAGCCCAAATTAAATATCGATAAAATTCGCGATTATAAAAATTCCATTATTAAAAAATTAACCGGTGGTTTGACAATGATGGCAAAACAACGTCAAGTGCAAATTGTCTCAGGTTACGGGAAATTTGTTGATGCGAAAAAAATTATCGTTGACAACGGAAAAGAAAAAACAGAAATCACCTTTGATAATTGCATTATTGCAGCAGGATCATTGCCTGTTAAATTGCCGTTTGTGCCTGAAGATCCACGTGTTTTAGATTCCACATCAGCATTAGAATTAGCACAACCTGACGCAGAATTATTAGTCTTAGGTGGTGGGATTATTGGTTTAGAAATGGCAACGGTTTATCATGCCCTCGGTGCAAAAATCAGTATCGTTGAAATGATGGATCAATTAATTGCAGGCGCTGATCGCGATGTCGTTGCACCATTACATAAACGCCTTGAAAAACGCTATAAAAATATCATGCTAAAAACGCGTGTTACTAAAGTAGAAGCTAAAAAAGAGGGATTATACGTTACGTTTGAAGGGGATAATGCACCTGAAGAAAATCCAAAACGGTATGATCGTATTTTGGTAGCGGTTGGTCGTAAACCCAATGGCAAACTGATTGACGCTGAAAAAGCCGGTGTTAAGGTAGATGATCGCGGATTTATAGCAGTGGATAATCAAATGAAAACAACAGTTGCCGGAATTTATGCGATTGGAGATATTGTAGGAAATCCGATGTTGGCACATAAGGCATCTGCAGAAGGTAGATTAGCAGCTGAAGTGATTGCCGGTAAAAAATATTATTTCGATGCAAAATGTATTCCGTCTGTTGCGTATACAGATCCTGAAATTGCTTGGGTGGGGGTGACGGAAACGCAAGCAAAAGAGAAAGGCATGAAAGTTGAAAAAGCCATATTTCCCTGGGCAGCATCTGGCCGTGCATTATCTGTCGACCGCACCGAAGGTTTTACCAAACTATTATTTGACGATAAACATCGTGTTATCGGTGGCGCTATTGTTGGCGTCAATGCGGGGGAATTAATTGGTGAAATCACATTGGCCATTGAAATGGGTTGTGATGTGGAAGATATTGCATTAACCATTCACCCGCATCCAACACTATCAGAATCGATTATGATGACGGCTGAGGTGTTTGAGGGTAGCGTGACGGATTTGTATCTTCCTAAAAAGAAAACGACTGAGAAGTAGTGCTATTTACATCGACAGTAGCATCGCATATACTGCTATCACATAACCTTATGTGATATAGAGATATGCGATGAGTGACAATTTAGAAATGTTCCCTGAAGGTATCGCGATGGGCGATGCCTTTATCAATCGTGTTGCAGAACGCAACATCTTGATTAAGCGCATAAAATCCAACAAACATACCGTTTTAATGGCGCCCAGGCGCTATGGTAAAACCAGTTTGGTGATGCAAGTTGCCTATGAGATGAAGATTCATTCTTGTGCTATTGATTTGCTGGCCGCCTACGATATTGAATATGTCAGAGATCAAATTGTTGAAAAAGTTGGGCGATTAGCAATTGAATTACTGCCCAATTTGACCAAAGCGCGTGAAAAATTAATGTTGATTTTTAAGCAAATGAAACCTGAAATTACATTGGGTGCTTTCGGTCAAAAATTAAAACTGCATTTAACAAATAGTCCATTGCAGGATATGACAGATGCATTATTGAAATTAGATGAAACCGCAAAGCATTTTAAAAAACAAGCGGTGATTTTTTTAGATGAATTTCAGCAGATTAGTCAACTAAAAAATTATCATTCCATTGAAGCGTCTATACGCCATGCTGTAGAACGCAGTGAATATATTGTTTATGTATTTTCAGGCAGTAATCGTGGATTATTGGAACAAATGTTTGGTGACAGCGGACGTTCCTTGTATCGATTGTGTCAATTAATTCATATTGAACGTATGGAAAAGCAAGTTTATGTCGATCATTTGCGTCATTTATCCAAAATAAAATGGAAAAAAAGTATTTTAGATGATGTACTTGAGAAAATATTTTTTCATACTGAATTACATCCGTTTTATATGAATGTCTTGTGTCAAATATTGTGGGATAAAAATAATATTTTATCAGTAGAAGCGGTTGATGGCGCATGGCATACGTACGTTAAAACGCAGCGGCAAATTATCAGTCATGATGTGATGGGGTTGAGTGTAAATCAACGAAAAATATTAACGGCATTGGCAAAAACCCCTGCTAAGGAAATTCAATCCATTGATTTTGCTGGACCATTAAAAATTTCTCCATCTAGCGCACAATTATCTGTAGACGTACTATTAAAAAAAGATTTAATTTATTTTCGTCAGGATGGTTATTACTGTGTATTAGATCCTGCGATGAAATATTACCTCGATGTTATCTTATGGGAAAGTGAGTTGTCATAAACTTTCATCAATTCTGCCAAGCCAAAATCTGGAATTACAATATCACACAAAGATGATGTGCTTTCGTGCCAGAAAATTCATTTTCAAATGTGCCAGCGCAAGCGCGTCGATCAACATCTGTTTTATCTTTTTTTGGAAATAGGAAAGATGAAGTAGCAGAAGAGAAATCTAAAAAACCACCAAAATCCTGTTGTGTGATGTAACAAAAACGGAGTAGGTGAGGATGCTATATTGAAAGTAACCATTGATAAACAGGTAGGACATGTATTATTTTACCATCTTTTTTAATTGTCTTACTGGTATTAGCCGTTAAAATGAGGCCAGTTGTTAATTTCATTTCATTCATGGCCTCGATTAATGCATTCACTTCTCTTGCTTGTGTGTTGTCGTTATCTAGAGATGCCCATACTTGGATCAGCGCTGTGATTTTTACACCGTCTCGCACAATAAAATCGACTTCCAGACCACTTTCAGAATGATAATAATATACTTCTTGTTGTCGACGCTTTAATTCGAGAAAAACAATATTTTCCAGTAGGTGACCAAAATTGTCTGAAAACTTAAATGATAATGCATCAATAATAGCGGAATCAATACAGTAAATTTTTTTTGGTGCCAACTGTTGCTGCTTTAATGAATAACAAAATCGTCGTATTGAAAAAAATAAATAGCTGTTTTCAAGATACTGAATATAATTTTTAACTGTGTTCATGCTGCCGAGATGTAGCATGGTTTTTAATTTATTGTATGAATATAGAGATGAAACGTGGCTTACTAAATACAGTGAAAGTTCACGTATTGATTTTTCATCATTGATTTTATAACGCGAAATAATATCGCGATAGAGAATATCTTCATAAACCTGTGTTAATAAAAATCGTTCTTGGTTGATAACGTGCAGTGGCATTCCACCTGATTTTAAATAACGAGTAAATGCATTTGAAAATAAACCGCGGGAAACAGGCGTTTTGGGTGATTTTCCTTTTAACTCGGGCATTGAAAATTCAACAAATTCGCCAAATGAAAAAGGATAAAGTGCATAGGGAATGGTGCGCCCGGTTAATCGCGTGCTTAATTCCTGGCTGAGTAGAGTGGCATTGGATCCGGTAATAAATACTTTCATTCCCCGATCATGTAATCGCCTGACAAATAATTCCCAATGGGCAATATTTTGAATTTCATCTAAAAAAAAAGCTGTTTGTTCACCGTAAAATTCAGTGAGTGCTTCATGTAGTAAACTGAAATCTTCAACGGTAAATTGCAATAAACGTTCGTCTTCAAAACTAAAATAAAACGCCTTATTCTTAAATTCTGTTTTTAAAATTTGCTGTAATAAAGTAGATTTGCCACCGCGGCGAATGCCAGTGATCACTACAATTTGAGTGCTTTTGATGGCAGCCTGTAACTCTGTCAGTGCGTGTCGTGTATGACTAACGCGTGGAGAGGTTAGGTCTTGTGCCTGTTCATGAATAATTTCTAGGAGCAGTGATTTATCCATTTAAGCCTCTCAGTAACAGTGAGAGTATATAATTAAAAATTCTCACTGTCAATGATTATAGTGATTGCTTGCTTGACAAGCATAATCTGTCTTTGCTACCACAAGCTACGTCATCACTATTTGATCAAAAGACAAATAAGCCGCGCTTGTTGATTTAGGTGTTGGGGTTATTAGCCCTGCTTCTTGTAGAATAGAACCAAAAAAATCCAGTGTGCTTTTAGCGGCAAGCGCGCTTTTTGTTGATTTTTCAGTGAAGCAAAAACAATTGGTTTTTTGGCTCCATTTTTCTAATTCAGAAATGACATCAGGCAGTGCATGATCATTAAAGAGGTGCTTTATTTTTTTAGATTGAATGATTTCGCCTGGATTAACCGGGTCTCGTTTTAATGCATACATAAATTTCATGCATGTTCGAAGTTTGATATATAATGAGGGCTCATTTTTTTTTCGTCCAAGAGATAGGAATGCACTATGTGTATTGCCAATATGACCATACTTTTTCTTTAATAATAATTCACAGCAAAGTGATAAGGCATGGGTATTGACATCCTCTTGAGTGATATTAATGCAATAAGCGTTATGATTCAGTAAAGAAAAAAATTCATACACCTCAGCAGAGGGTTCCTTGGAGGTTGGCGCGTCTGAGATCGAAATCATTTCTTTGCTTTTTTTTAGCATACTTTTGCATGCGCTACTATTGAAGCAACGTGGACTGCAAAGCATATAAACGGCAATCGCTATCTCAAACAATCTCATTAAATAAGCATTACAGCGATCGTGAAAATTATCTCGCCATAATAATCCATATCCTACTGTATGTTCATAATGAATTAAATGATAATTTTTTAATTCGGCTATTGTTTTAAAATTGAGTATGTTTTCAGAATGATAGTCAATTGTGTATTCCTTTTTGTTTTGATAGGCCCATTGCTGATAGAGCTGTAAAAATATTTTTTTTAGCGCAATAAATGGCTCTTCTTCAAATGTTGCATTTGACAGTGCATTGTCGACTTCAATAAGGGCTTTGGGCAATACATTGTTAATGATGGGTAGGTTGATACCCAAGTAATCCGCTAATTTTATACAATTAAAACAAAGCTTGTGATTTATTTCAAGTCTATTTTGTAACGCAATTTTAAGTTTTTCAAATACATAATAATCATCCGTTGCTTCATTTAATATTTCTTTTATAGAAAATTGATAAATAATCTCATTAAATAATATTTGAGAAAATTCAGTGGATTTTGGATTGCTGGGTGCATCATCTTCAATGGTTTGAATAAATAAATACTTTTTAAGTAATAATATTACAGAAAGGTTTGAGTGATCAGTAGCACTATTTTTATTTTCGCACCACATATATTCAAAAGGTTTTATTTTTACAAGCGCATCATTCACTTTTTCATTGGTCTGTTGTGTCATTAAGAATTCAATAATAAATTTCAGTGAATAATATTTTAAAAAATGATACTCTGTCAATGCTCTAGATGCTTTGCGAGTAGAATTTTTTCTATAGATTAATTTTTTTTGTAATGCAATATCGTTAAGAAGGCACAGTTGGTAGAGTTGTTTTTTAAAATAAGTGGCTTGATGAATGATGCAGCAAAGTTGTTCTGGCGTTATATGTAATGATTGCATTTCATTAGAATTTTTTATTTGTTCATCAGCAATAGTATTAAATGCAGAATTTACTTCTTGGTAAAATTGCATGTGTTCTAATGTTTTTAATGCTAATTTTACACGATTAGGGTCAGTACTTTTTGTTTCGTTTTTGATGAGTTTAAATTCGTTTTGTAAATCATCGCTAATGCAGGGTATCGCTTCGGTTGATAGGGTTTGAAATAGCAACCTCCCTAATACCATTTTTTCAAATGCGGGGTCTCTGCGCATGTTTCCCTCCATGGAATCATTGGCAACACCTAAACGCTATCAGAGAATGGCATGTATTTCTATTAGTGCTTCGCATTTTTCTAGAAAACGGCTAAAGTGTCAGTTCAGCTCATGCATAAGGAATATGTACGAAATAAGGATGTCTATGACACGCAAACAGAACAAGTTACTTTTATCCCTAGTATTGGCTTTTTTGTTATCCAGCTGCGCTAAAACACCGTCTATATCACATAGTGTGTCGTTACCCTCAGTGAATCCTCCTGATACTACGAATAAAACCGCCATGCGGATTTATGAAACCTTGCCGATTTATTCGAATGCAGCAAAGCTGCCTTGGCAACCCATTCAAACAAAAACACCGATAAAAGTGGGTTCAGATAATGCTTATATACCCGTTATTCATCAGCGATTGATAGCGCTTCAGGATATGCCTGCTGTTGTTTCTGTGTCAAAAGATACAACTTATACAGCATCATTGGCGCATGGCGTTGCCCAATTTCAATCACAAAATGGTTTGAAGCCGACTGGTATTATTAATCAAGATACGTTAAATGCCTTAAATATCACACCTGAAACGCGTTTCTACGAATTGGTACGTAGCATGGATGCGTGGGCGAAATTACCTGAGGATGCAAATAGTCGTTATATTCAAGTGAATGTTCCACAGTATGAAATGCATGTGGAACAGGGTGGTGAAGATGTATTGCATATGAAAGTTGTTGTTGGTCGACCTTCGCGTCCCACCCCTGAATTGGCATCTACTATTACGACGATTGTTTTTAATCCCAGCTGGAATATTCCCAAAACAATTTTGTCACAGGATGTTATTCCTGGTATGCAGCACAATTCGAATTATATGAATGAACATTATGATATGAAGGTATATGCAAATTGGAATAAAGACGCGCCAGAAATTAGCCCTGCAACCATCGATTGGCAGACAGCAACACTTGGCAATTTTACTTATCGAGTAACAGCACCGCCAAGTGATAAAAATCCTTTAGGTCGTATAAAATTTATTTTTGCCAATGATCAAGATATTTATATGCACGATACGCCTGCAAAAGCGCTGTTTGCATTGAATGACCGAGCACAAAGTTCGGGGTGTATACGTTTAGAAAACTCGATGGCATTAGTACAATATTTTTATCCAGATAATTCGGATTTAAATCAGGAATCAGTAGATCAATATTTATCGACGTATGAAACAAAATATATTCAATTGCGGAATCCAATGCCGGTCTATGTGACGTATATTACCGCATGGGTTGATCAAACTGGGCATGCGCATTTTGCGCGGGATATATATCATGGGGACCTTAAGTAATATGTACGAAATAACTTGCACCGCGAATACTACGCCCTTGCGCAACACCATACATCCACTCTTCCAATACCTGCTTCTTTCAGCAGGTAACCCATTTCAGAAACCGTATTTCCTGTTGTCATCACATCATCTAAAATTGCGACGTGTTTTACGGAAATAGAATAATCTAATTTAAAAGCGTTGCTCACATTATTTATTCTTTTTTTAGCAGTCAAACTTGATTGCGCTTGCGTATTTTTAATTCGAACGCAGCTTTTTGTGTCAACAGGTATTTTAAAATAATTTCCAATCGGTTTGGCGATTTCAAGCGCTTGATTAAACCCCCGTTCTTTTAATCGTTTATGATGTAATGGCACTGGTATAATTAACTCAGGCAATGATTTTTTATTTAAAAAATAATCGATCCAATATTGTGAAAATAGTTTTGCAACGGATAAATCACCTTGAAATTTTAATTTCGCAATTAAAGAAGATATTGGCGGGGCATAATTAAATAAAGCGTAAGTATTATCAAATGACAAAGTATTGCAGATATTATTTGTGCTTGTGCTATAAATAGGTAAGGTAATATAACAATCATTGCAAATGAATTTTTTATTAATGCAGATTGAATCACATAATAAGCAATGAATTGGCCAAAGTGTGTTAATAAATGCTCGCATGTGTGAAGCATATCAGGATTGAAAAAAGCAGCAATACCGTGTTTGTCCAAGATGGACTGAAAATACAAATTGTGACTGTGCATTTGTTATGATAAAGTGGCGTCCTATGATGCCTTATCTTGATCAAAAAGCCATTTCAAAATTACAACAACGTGTTGCGCATGTGCAGCTGCCAATGGACCATTTTACGCATGAAATTACTAATCGTTTATTAGAACGATTGGATTTTATGCGCATTAAACCTGAAAAAATAGTCAATTATGGTTGGCATTCTGCTTATGCGGAATTGCAATTAAAAAATCGTTATCCTGAAGCAATTGTAAAAAATACACCTGATTTAAAAGTCATAAGTGATTGTCATGATTGTTCAATTGATTTGGTTATTGCGAATTTTTCATTATTGCGCGAACGCGACCCTGTTTATTTATTACATGAATTTTCCCGTGTTTTAAAAGAAGAAGGATTATTATTATTTACTACATTAGGCCCCGATACTTTTATTGAATTGCGGCGCAGTTTTCTACAAGTAGATCGGCATCATCATGTGCATCCTTTTGTAGACATGCATGATATCGGTGATTGGATGAAACAATTGCATTTTTCAGATCCGGTTGTTGATCGTGAAGAAATTATTTTAGCTTATGACAATATAAATTCAATTTTTACGGATTTAAAAGAAATGGGTGCAACCAATGTGCATGAGTTTCGTCAGCGGGGTTTGTTATCCAAAAATAAATGGAAAACGATGTTATCGCATTATGAAAAGTATAAAAAAGACGATTATTTTCCAGTCACTTTGGAAATTATTTATGGTCAGGGTTGGAAAGTAAAATGGGATCAGGGCGCTGATGGATTAGAAAAGGAGATAGCCATTTCGGTTGATTCAATTATGAAGCGGATTTAATTATTATTATTACAGCACCCGTTCCCCCTTGATAATTTTTCGCAGAATGAAAGGCGATTACCAGCGGATGATGTCGTAAATAATTATTGATAAAATTTTTTAATATTGGTTTATTATTTGAAGATGAAGCGTAATTTCCTTTACCGTGAATAATGCATACATTTTTGAAACGCCGTTGCTTGCATCGTTGCAAAAATAATTCAGTGGCAACGATTGCTTGGTCAACTGTATGCTCATGTAAATCAAGCGTTGCTTCAATAGGTAATTTCCCCTGTTTTAATCGCGAAAATTTTTTGTGTTGAAGGCCTGGTTTGGAATAGGAGAGGATATCGGCGCCGGAGACGAGTGGGTTTATATTCAACTCAGAACCCCGAGCGTTAGCGAGTGGAAGCGACGGAGCACGGGATTGCGTTTTGCGATAGATTTTTATAGTAACAATTTCTTCCGCTCGCTGACGCTCGGGGTTCTGAGCTGAATACATCGCATCTTGAAACAACTGCCGCTCATCATCCGTAATATATTTCGTCATGTGTTACATGCAACTAAATGTGGTGCATTGTTTTTTTCAATATATTTTTGAATGGCGGTAATCATTCCCTTTGCATCTAAACCACAATTTGCCAACATGGTATCTGGGTTACCGTGATCTAAAAACGCATCAGGTAAACCTAAATGTAAAATACGGGTTTGTTGATGATGTGTTGATAAACACTCACTCACGGCAGATCCAGCGCCACCCATGATCGCATTTTCCTCGATTGTCACGAGTAAATCGTGTGTTGTTGCAACAGCAAGAACACAGTGTTCATCCAACGGTTTGACGAATCGCATATTGATTACTGTTGCATCAAGGATTGCTGCTGCTTGTAATGCTGGTGTTAACAGCGTCCCAAAAACCAATAAGGCTATTTTTTTCCCATGACGAATTGTCATTGCTTTTCCAATGGGAATGGATTCTAATTTTTCTGCTATCACAATCCCTGTTCCTGTTCCGCGAGGATATCGCACCGCTGCGGGGCCAGGATAATGGTAAGCCGTTGTTAACATTTGTCGACATTCATTTTCATCACTGGGCACCATGACAACCATATTGGGAATACAACGTAAATAGCTTAAATCAAAGCTGCCAGCATGCGTTGGGCCATCGGAACCCACTAAGCCACCGCGATCAATGCCGAAAGTAACATCAAGATTTTGCAAAGCAATATCGTGGATTAATTGATCGTATGCGCGTTGTAAAAAAGTGGAATAAATTGCAACGACAGGTTTTTTATTTTCGCAGGCTAATCCGGCTGCAAAGGTGAGTGCATGCTGTTCGGCGATACCTACGTCAAAATAACGATCGGGAAATTGTTTTGCGTAATTAACCATGCCGGAGCCTTCACGCATGGCAGGGGTAATCGCCACCAATTGATTATCAATTGCTGCCATCGAACATAGCCAATCGCCAAAAACGTCAGAATAAGTGGGTTTCTTAATTGTTTTGACAGAAGCTACATTATTTATTTTTGAGTGAAACCCAGGTTTTACTGCATGATAATCCACTTGAGATGCTTCTGCAGGCGCGTAACCTTTTCCTTTTATTGTAATTATATGCAGTAATTTGGCGCCTTTTAACGATTTTAAGATTTTTAACGTGTTGAGCAGTGTAGGCAAATCATGACCATCAATAGGGCCGATATAATTAAATCCGAGTTCTTCAAAAAAAGCACCGGGCACAATTAAATTTTTTAAATGTGTTTCTGTTTTTTTAGCGAGACGAGAAATCGGTGGCATTTTTGCTAATATTTTTTTGCCGCTTTCACGTAAGCTCGCGTACGTTTTCCCTGATAAAATACGGCCTAAATATTGACACAGTGCGCCAACATTTTCAGAAATGGACATGTCATTGTCATTTAAAATAACCAGCATGTTCGGATCGATTGCGCCAGCATGATTTAAGGCTTCAAAGGCTTGGCCACCAGTTAATCCGCCGTCGCCAATAATGGCAATCACCCTGCGATCAATATTATTCAATTGTGCGCCCACCGCCATGCCCAGTGCTGCGCCTATTGATGTACTGGAATGACCTGTGCCAAAACAGTCGTACACGCTTTCACCGCGTTTGGGAAAAGGTGCTAAACCATCTTGTTGTTTAACGGTATGAATTTGATCGCGACGGCCAGTGAGAATTTTGTGAGGGTAGGCTTGATGACCGACATCCCAAACTAATCGATCGTTTGGCGTTTGATACACGTAGTGCAGCGCAATGGTTAATTCAATTACGCCTAAGTTTGCGCCAAAATGTCCGCCGCACTGATCGAGTCGATCAACCAAATAATCACGTAATTCCTTGGCGAGCAAGGGTAATTGATCTTCCGATAATAGGCGTAGATCAGCGGGGTCATTGATTTGGCTGAGCAAGGGAAAATGATTAACTTCAATCGGCATCATCTTGATGTACCTATCACATTAAAGCTGGACATTCTATCACAGTCACAGTCACTGTCACAGTCACTGATATGATTGTTTTAACAGGCAAAGTTTGACAAGATAGACTGTATATTTATATTCAAACTTCTTGGAGGATCGATGCAACGACGCAATAAACTTGCATTAGCATTATTTGTTATTATGGGCATTTATACTATTTTGCCATTTTGCTTCGGTATTATTGCGAAACATTATACAAAAACTTTTTTGCAGCATGAAAATAAAACCATCGGTAACGTTTTAAATATTAATGTGAAATTAGTGCAATATGATCGTAGATGGTTTCATTCGACGGCGATTATGCAGTTAGAGCGAAAAACCGAAGACGGCAGTTTTGAAATCATTAAAAAAATTCCTGTGCTTATTACGCATGGGCCTATTTATATTTTTAACGGTCGCGTAAAAACGGGTTTTGCTGTGATCAAAAGTCAGTTGTTTTCAATTGATCCACAATCTCCTTTCCAAGCCTATTTTCATGAAAATATAGGATTTGCAGGTGAGCACGCGGCTTTTATTTTTTCTTCTGAAAAAACGAAGGAAAATGAGATTGCTCCTTTTCATGTTGATTCGTTTCAGTTGAGTATGAACAGTAAATTGGATGCCAATAAATTTCATTTCTTTATTGATGCACATGGATTACATTTCCAAGATCCTAAGAAAGCGATCACCGTGACTATTCGACGATTAAAATCTACTTTATTGGCGCAATATCTGAGTGATCAACATTGGGCGCTAACCTGGGGAATTGACCTTAAAAAAAATCAATTAACGACTGTGATGCCAGGTAACGAATCTACGATGTTAACGCTCAACACGGATAATATTAAGTTAGCTAATTTACATTTTGATACGAAAAAAATGGCTCTTGTGGCAAATGAAATGGTGGAATTGAAACAAGCGACAGATTCAGGTCAGTCAATTAAAGCAACAGCATGGATGGCGTTATTTCAGCAGTTGTTAACGCAGGTAATTCAAAAAGATACCACTGCAATGGTGTCCGGGTTATCCGTGTCGACTCCTGTTGGGCAATTGATTGCGCGATACAACGTGAGTTTTCCAACATTGCCTGATGCGCATGATTATTTTGATGTGGCAACGCATAATGTGGGTAATTTGCAAGTGGATGTTCCGCAATGGACGTATACCGATTTGAAAAATAACACCTTATTTTCCTTAAAAAAACTGCATTATAGTGAAAACAACAATACTGTATTTTCGCGTAATTCAACGATGACGCTGGGTTCGTTTAATATTCAAGATACGCAGTCAACATCAAAAACACCTATTTTAGCTGTAAATGCATTATTTTATCAGGGTGAGCTCAATGGTGATGCGACTCATTTATCACAAACCATGCATTGGAAATTAGCGGATGTATGCTTTTCTGACGGCTGTTTTAATCAGATTCACGGTAAGTTAGAATTATTAAATATGAATTTTAATGCCTTTCGTACCATTGCTTTGGCGACACAACAAATAGTGCAATATAATCCACAAAAAATGCAGTCAATGCGTACGCGCTGGATGGATTTAGCAAATGCGTATGCAAAATTAATTTCCCCTGAAACAAAAATTGTTTTGACACATGATATGACAACGCCAGAAGGCAATGTATCACTGCAAGGCGATTTGTTATGGCCAAATTTAAACGTCAACACAGCAGTGGCATCTGATGTGAATGCGTTAATGGGACAAGCAGTTTATGAGTTTCGTTTATTGTTTCCAGCTGTATATGTTAATGCATTTCTAGCAGATCAAAAGAAAACGATGATGGCGAAAAACCCTGCGGCGGATGCAAAAGAACCGTCTTTTGAAACACAAACAGCTGACTTTTTACAATATGCCATTTTGCAAGGATATTTGAAAAAAGTGGGTGATGCTTATACGGTTGATTTAACGGGTAAAGGCGATGCGATTACGGTTAATGGTATAGCTTGGAAGGCACCGTATTCAGCTCAGAGCCCCGAGCGTTAGCGAGTGGAAGCGACGGAGCACGCACGTGAATTTCACAATAAATTGAGTGCTTGCAAATTTCTGATCGAATTTAATTTTTGTGCTTCGTTGCTTCCACTCGCTAACGCTCGGGGCTCTGAGTCACATATCTCTCCCCACCAAATACCCGCACAACCCTTCGAGAAACTGTGTATCTTGCGGCAGCGATTGTAATAAACCTATCGCTTCATCCATCAGTTTTTCAATTTGTTTTTTCGTTGCTTCAATCCCGCATAAAATGGCATAGGTTGCTTTCTGCATTTTAATATCTTGTCCTGTATTTTTACCGAGATTTTTTGTGCTGCCTGTTATGTCGAGTAGGTCATCTTGTAATTGAAATGCAAAGCCTATTTTATTACCAAATTGTTCCAATGTATTTAGCAATTGTGGGTCATTGCATCCAGCGGCGATTGCACCCATTATTACACTGGCTTTGATTAAAACACCTGTTTTTAGAGAGTGGATCAACTTTAAATCGTTAATCGTTATTTCTTTTTCTTCAGCCATTAAATCCAATGATTGACCTGCACACATGCCCGCTGCACCAGAATAATGGCTTAAGCATTGAATAATTTTTAATTGGTTTTCGGGAGTAATACTCGAAGGTTTTGCCAACAATTCAAATGCCATTGTTTGCAGTGCATCTCCGGCTAAAATTGCTGTGGCATATCCGAAAGCAATATGACAGGTGGGTTTTCCACGGCGTAAATCATCATTGTCCATTGCAGGTAAATCATCGTGAATCAGGGAGTAGCAGTGAATGCATTCAACGGAGGCAGCGATAGGATCGAGTACATCCAGCGCTTGTCCAAAACAAAGGCCCGTGGCATACACTAAAACAGGGCGTAAACGTTTTCCACCATTTTGTGTCGAATATCGCATTGCCTCACACAAAGGTTTTGAAGCGATGTTTGCGGAAAAAAGGGCATTTTCAAGTGTGCGTTCTATACGTTTACGATAGTAAAGCAGCGTTTCATCAAAGTTAGTCATCATGGGATTTGAAGTCTTCTAACGTTGTTTCCCCTGCTTTTTCGGTTAAAATTTGTATTTTTTGTTCGGCCTCATTGAGTGTTTGCTGGCATTGGCGAATGAGGGTAATTCCTTGTTCGAAGTGTTGTAGTGCAGTTTCGAGGGGTAATTGCGCTGTTTCCATTTTTTCAATCAGTTGATTGAGCTGATCCATGGATTTTTCAAAGTTGATTATTTTGCGGGTAGCCATGCGCTCGCTCTATGGTTTATTCGAGGAAGATGAAGAGTTTAATGGAAAACTAAATAATGTACAATGGCAGTAGAAGATGTTGTTAAAGACAAGGAAGCGCATGAGAACAAATATTTTATTTTCAATGGGTATTTTGATCATTATTTTTCTCAGTGCAATTGGGTTCGCTGAAAAAAGTGAAAGTAAGAAAAATCATTTCAGCATTCATGCTGCAAATGAAACCTTGAATAATATTCAAAAAAAATTCCCTACGAAAAATAGCTATGCGGAAGTTGATCGTTACGTACAGACATTAGATGCTTTGAATGACAATGCGAAACAATGTGTATCAGATGCAGAATCACATCTTAAAATAATTTCTGGGTTAGTCAAGTCAACGCAAGTCGATCATATCACAAGATTGCAGCGTGGTGATTTTAAATATTTACAAGAAAAACAATTGATTTATGAAAAACAATTATCAGAATGTCAGTTATTTGTTTACCGTTCACATGAAACCCTAAAAGGGTATAAAGATCGGTTGCAGGCAGCCAGTACGACACAAATTTTAAAACGCAGCACACCGCTTTGGAAAATGCCGGATACGTCATGGACAGAATCTATTAAAACAATCGATATCGATAAAGTGGTTTCTCAAAGTGGTGTTATGTTAATTTCGGCTGATCAATGGATCGCTTGTCTTATACTGATTATTTTGCTGACGATCATTTCATTTTATATGCGTTTGTTTTTGAGGCGGGCAATCGAAAATGTCGACAATACGCATTTATTGTGGAGTGCTTTATTGACTGTGTTGGCACAATTTATTGTGCCGTGTGCTGTGCTTGGTCTGCTAAGTGCATTTTTAAATCTCATGTATCAAGGCATTTACCCAACACCCACTTTAGAACTCATCAGTCGTGCGACATTAATTATGTTTTTGTGTATGGCCTTTGTAAAATATCTTTTTTATCCCTCAGCATCCTTGCCTGGCTTATTTTTAATTGCGGAACCGTTTGGTTGTTTGTTTTATCGACGCCTTGTCATTTTATTTGTGATGTTATTGCTAAGTTATATTGTGACAGCAGTGATGCGGGAACAAATATTATCGATAGCGCTTGTTGATATAATGCGAACCTTATTTTTGACTGTGCTCTGTATGATGGCGATGTGGATTTTTTCACTGTGGCGGCATTCGCCGCATGCTAATCGACTAAAGCGCAGCACGGTGGTATTTTTTTCTGCAATTTTTATTGTTGCATTATTAGCGCTCCTTTTGACGGAGTGGCTTGGTTATCATCGTCTCGCTATGTTTGTGATTGTGGATTTATGTTTGACAGCCATATTTACGGTGATTGCAATGTCGGTTTTTCGTTTGATCGATTTGTTGTATCAGTGGCTTGATGATACACAGTATTTTGTTTCAAGAAAAGTACATCAAATTTTCGGTGTTAAATTTAATAAAAAAATCCATGAATTTTATATTGTTAAACTTGCGGCTTATTTTGTTGTCTTGTGTTTGTATATTGTATTTATTTTAAAAAGCTGGAGCATTTCATCGGTATTTGTTGATTCAATAATCGATGGGATGACTGATGGATTTAAATTTGCAGGGCTGAAAATCATTCCTTTGCGTGTTGTACTGGCTTTGCTTTCTTTTTCCATTGTTTTATTAGCGGGTCGTTTTCTAGCAGCAACCATTGCAAAAAAACATCATTTTAGAGGTGAAGAAGATACGCAAATCGCTGTTTCAACTATTACAATTTATATTTCATTTTCAATCGCTTTTTTATTTGCTTTGATGG
Organism: Gammaproteobacteria bacterium RIFCSPHIGHO2_12_FULL_38_11; assembly: GCA_001801515.1. The sequence goes on along the minus strand of MGXX01000005.1, from coordinate 17,203 downwards.
TCACTGGTATTGATTTTACTGGCTTGGCTATTATTGCGGGTGCATTATCTGTCGGCGTGGGTTTGGGTTTGCAAAATATTGTGAATAATTTTGTTTCTGGTTTAATTTTACTGATTGAAAAACCCATTAAACCGGGCGACCGAATTGTAATAGGAAAAACAGAAGGTTTTGTGCGAAAAATTCGAATTCGCTCAACGCAAATTGCAACGCTTGCGAAAGAAGATGTTATTGTACCCAATGCGGATTTAATTACGCAGCCCGTAACAAATTACATGTTCCGTGATCGTCATTCACGCATAAACTGTCAGGTTGGTGTGGCTTATAGCAGTGATGTGGCTTTGGTTAAAAAAATATTGCTAGAAATTGCAAGCCTCAATGCTGATGTTATTCATGAAGTTCCGAATGAACCAATTGTTTATTTTAGCCGCTTTGCAAGCAGTAGTTTGATTTTTGATTTGTGGTGTGTTATTCATGACGTGAATAAAAAATATCTGGTTATCAGCGATTTAAATTTTGCAATTGACGCCGCATTTAGACAGCATAAAATTAATATTGCTTTTCAACAACACGATGTTCACATTAAAGATTATATTGCAATAAGGGGCTCGCATGATTAACGCATCATTTAATAATTTTATGCATAATATTTACGGTAATTTACTGGATACATTTTTTTCATTGATTGCCATTGCCATTACTTATCTCATATTTTATTTCCTTGTGATTCGAAAAACAATTAATCCGAGACAAAAACAAAAGTCGCGTATTCGCGCGTTTTATGTGGCTTGTGTCGTGTTTGTGTTTTTGATGGCCCATGTCTGGGTAAATGGATTTACGCATTTAATAACGATTTTAGGTTTGGTGTCTGTGGGGTTAGTTGTTACTAATAAAGAAACGATTATGAATTTTGTGGGCTGGTTGGTGATTACTTGGCGTGGACTTTTTTCTGAGGAAGATTTAATTCAGATTCAACAATATAAAGGCTATGTGAAACGCATTGGTATTCTATATTTTACTTTATATGAAGTCTCGGATACGAGTGGTAATATTACTGGTCGTGTGATTCGTGTGCCTAACGGGTTAACTTCAAATAATGCGCTGGTGAATTACTCGCAAACGTCTCACGTGTTAGAGCAGCGTTTTACGATTCTCGTTACACGTGACAATGATTTTGATTATCTGAAGCAAACATTGAAAACCCTAGTGGATGATTTGCTTGCTGAATTTTATAAAAGTCAAAGTGAATTTACAGCGGATTATCTTTCTAAAAGTAGCAAACAGTTGCTAAGCCGTATTCAATTGGGGGTTAATATATCGTTACAGCCTAAAACAGATGATTTATCTAGTTTAGAGTTGGTTACGCGTTATTTTTGCTTTTCTCAAGATGCGGAAAAAATTCGCGAGCGGGTGCTACTTGCCTTTTTATCGGCTATTAAAAACGACTCAAAGATCAAAATGGCGTAATTTTTATACAGTTGCCAGCTTGCTTTTCGAAAACAACATATTTTTTAGTGATTTTTGAAGATTTCTGTTGTCAGAAACTGTGATCCAAGATATATTTTCGGATGATTACTGAGCGCTAAGGTTTTGTTTCTGTGGCCGTTGTCGCTAGAGGCGGCTTTAGTTACTTTGTAGTCTTAAAATCAACGGACTATTGTGCAATATGTGAACAATGGTTTTTATTTATTTTTATGGAGTATATCGGATGAAAAACGTTTTCAAGAAAGTATTAGTTGTTGTTATGGCAAGTATGTTGGTAACAAGCGTGTTTGCTGCTGATGAAGTTGCTGCACCTGCTAAAGCACCAATGCACAAAAAATCGATGAAAAAACATCATCACAAAAAAAAGATGAAAAAACATCACGCAAAAAAAACAGCGCAAGCTAAACCTGCTGCAGAACAAAAAACTGCTGCTGCAACACCAGCTCCAGCTGCTAACAAAGCGCCACAACAAGGTTAATTTTGTTTGAATGCACACCAAGCAGATAAGTTATTTATCTGCTGAGGATCGTGCATGAATTGACTCCTACAAGTGACGTTCCAGAGGGGTGTTAGATTAATGTGTTTTGATTGAAGAAATGTGCAGGAATACTCGTCAGTATTTCAAACATTTCTGAATGAGAAACACGTTAAGATAACGCCACTGTGGAGATGCCCGCTACGATCAACCTGACAATAAACATTCATGACAGGCCTACATGGCTTGATACACCGATATTACTTCCCTTGCAGTTTCTGTTTTTGATAAAGCATCAGGTTACGAATATACATAATATTTAGGCGATCACCCTGTTTGAGACTGGGATCTTTTTCTAACTTCGCCAGCGCTTCAATTGCCATATTACGTGTTAATGGGGTAGGTTCATTAATCCCTAATAGCAAAGCATACGTATAACGTACTAGCACTGAATTTTTTGGGTCAGTTGCTTCTTTTAAGAGGTGATCGTGATGTTTATTCAACGCCGCCTTATCATTAAATTTTTTGACGGATAACGCAAAAGGACCAAGATCGCGTGTAGTAATCTGGCCTGAATTAGCATAAGCCAATTGAAAAGCAGTTAACAGCGTGACGCTAAAAATAAACATGAGCAATTTTTTCATAACGTAGATCTCCTTTTGGGTTGTACTCAAATGCTTTAATCTAGATCTTAATGAGGGGTGCAGTAATGTACAATCTAGCATTTTGATGGTATTAATGTCACCTGTTTAGAAATGCGTCTGTCTGTTGAATCTGAAGATCTTGACAGTAGTCTCTATAGCTTTGGATGATATAACCTAAACGCCTTTTTATACCTGATTTTCTTTTGATGACAACTGAGGCTCGGGTCAATCAACACGCGGTTGTTAAGTGCTTCACGTCCTAATAAAAGTCGATAACGCAATGGATCACGATTTGAAAGTGTTACTTCGATAGACCATTGTTGATCGGCAATAACCACCGTTGTTAGGATGACATAACGGTGCTCTATGTGACCGCTTGAGCTCATGATATGGCGTTCGTCAACGAGTGGGGAAATGCATGAAACGATAGTTCTCGCATTTCCTTGCAAGGGATGCATATCAAACCGTATGAATTTTTTAAGATTTTTTCGAACACAGCGTATATTAAAGGCGTGCAATGCTGATGTTTTGGCGCCTGTATCAATTTTCGCTTTAATAGCGGGAATATGAAGCTCTGGCAATTGGCACCATTCATTGCGCCCGATGAGTAATCTATTCGTAATGATAATATTGTCTTTATTGTGCATAGGCTATCAACCTTGATAACGACTACGGGGTCCAATGGGTTTTGCATTTTTTTCAATGTGTTTTATGATCGCACTGGCGATATCTTTTTCGGTTGCTGTTTCAATCCCTTCTAGTCCGGGAGATGAATTGATTTCTAAAATTAAAGGACCGCGCCTTGAGCGAATTAAATCAACTCCCGCCATCCCTAATCCCATTATTTTAGCAGCTTTAATAACAGCATCGCGTTCTACTTTACTGATGCGCACGGGTTCCGCTTTTCCGCCGCGATGAATATTTGCACGAAATTCACCAGCAATTGCTTTTCGCTGCATGGATGCAATTACCTTGTCACCGATTACAAAACACCGAATATCAGCGCCCTTTGACTCGGCAATAAATTCTTGAATAATAATATTTGCGCGCAATCCGCGGAGTGTTTGCGTCACACTTTCAGCGGCTTTTCGTGTTTCAGCTAAAACAACACCGACGCCTTGTGTGCCTTCAATTAATTTAATAATCAAGGGTGGGCCACCAACCAAATCAATTAAATCATTAATATCGCTGGTGGCGTGGGCAAATCCGGTGATTGGCATGTTAACACCCTTCATGACAAGTAATTGCTGTGAGCGCAACTTATCGCGTGAGCGGGTAATGGCCAGCGATGAATTGATGCTATAGGTGCCCATGGTTTCAAATTGTCTGAGAATAGCTGCTCCGTAAAAAGTGCGGTTTGCGCCAATCCGGGGGATGATGGCGTCGAAGTTAGCGAGGTGATGACCCTTGTATTGAATGGAGGGTTGCTCAGCTGTGATATTCATGTAGCACCGCAGGTAATCAATGACGGTGACATCGTGCCCACGTTCGGTTGCCGCTTCAACCAAGCGATGGGTTGAATATAGTGATTTATTTCTTGATAAAATGGCAATTTTCACGGGGTTGTTTCCTATTGGCTATTTTTGGCAAATATAGCATAGCTTTCTTGAATGTGGGACTTTATGTGAGGAGTGGTTATAATACCCTATGGATAACTAATTGATTGCTGGAGAAATAATGCTTGGCATTCTCAGAGGCTTTTTACCGTGGATTTTGTATTCCATTTTCTATGGCACTAACCCAGATCGCTTTATGCTTGCTATTGGTGTGGCGCTGATCAGTTCTGTATTGGTAGACTGGAAGGAACTGAAAGCGGGTTTTATTTTAACACGCTGCACTTTTGCTTATTTTGCATTATTACTTATTTTGGCAGCTTTATTTCATTGGCCCTGGCTACAAACAAATACGTGGCTGATTTCCAATTGCGTGCTTGCTGCAATCGCATTGGGATCGGCGTTAATTAAAAAACCTTTTACGATGCAATATGCCAAACTTGAGGTGGCAGAACAATATTGGAATGGACCTTTGTTTAAGCAAATTAATTATACTTTGACGATTATGTGGGGCATAATTTTTTTGTTAACAGCGCTGGTTAATTATTTTTATGTCCAAGATCCCAAATTAAATGGCTTGTCGTATATGTTATTAAGTAATGTAGGGTGGTTTATCGGCGCCTACCTTAATCATTGGTTTCCAAAATATTGGAAGGCGAGATATTTAAAAGTTAAAACTTAACGAGATTTTCCATGTACCATTTTTTCAACCTATTTGATCCCAGTTTGCATAAAAATACAGTGCATTGGTTTTTCGGTTTTACGCAAGAATTAATTATTTCTGCTGTCGGTGGTTTTATCGGTGGTGCATTGGCTTATGGTTGGTATATTGAACGAAAAGAAATACGCAAAAATGAAGCTGCAAAAAAATCTGTCTGTATCAAAGCCTTATTAACAACGCAAATGGTATTGCAATTCCAAATTCAGGAATTGAAAGAATTACAAATAGTTTGTCAGGCTGTTTTAGATTTTGATTTTGCCAATTCAAAATTGGGCGAATTATTAAAAGACGCTGATACTTTGCAAGTTGGAAAGTTGGTTGAAAAAATAGGGCGAGGTGGAAAAAATCACGAGCTTTTTCGAGCAACGCGATTTATTATCATGAAACCATCGAGTAATCATATTATCAACATACCGCATGATATTTTTGATATTAAAGATTTAAAATTAAAATCAAAAATAATTTCACAAGATGAATTAAATACCTATTTTCAATCGTTATCAGCTTGTAACCGAGGATATGTAAAAGTGATTTCACTATTAGAGCGTCGAAATGAAACCAGAGATATGGTGTTTGATCAGCTTATTTCAACCCCTGAAATTGCTGCAAGTATAAATGGTAATAATACCGAAAAATTAAAATTTTTATCGATGATTGTTGCTACGGTAAAATTATCATTAGATGAACTTGCGAAAATAAATCCATTACTAGCACACATGGAGGCTGCTGCTGAAAAAACAACGTTTTTTATTGATAGTATAAAATAGCCATTTTATTTCGTCTTATGAATTGAATACTCAAACTAGGCTCTTGCTCACAATCTCCCGTAAATTATCAGACAACTTTTGAGACTCCGCAATGCGTTTTAATTCCGCTTTCATCATGATGCTACGTGGTCCATGTATTTGTTGCCATTGGGTTAACGGTAATACAACCCGTGCAGATACCTGTGGATTTTGCGCATCAATTATCAATACTTGATCGGCTAGAAATTTATAACCTTGTCCATTAATGTCATTAAAACGCGCCGTATTTTGACCAAAAGTGACAAGCAGTGCATAAACATTGTTTGGATTTTTAATATTGAATGCCTCATGATGAATTAAATTTTTCACATCAAACATTACATTTGGTAAAAGAGCGCTAGCGCGTAACGCAAGCCACTTATTCACAACCAGGGGCTCATGTTTATATTGATCATAAAATTTCCCTAGTGCCTGTTCACGTTGTGGTACATCATGATCATTCAATGCATTTAATCCACCCAGTTGATCTGTCATATTGTTAGATTGTGTTGCTTCATAAAATGCAATATCCAAAGCCTGTTTATTATTTGCTTTTAATAAATAATATAAACATTGATTTCTAAGACGTCGATGTCCACAATCTTTGATATTATAAGTGTAATCGCCAGTGACTTGGTGTTTTTTTAGTGTCTCTAAAAATAATTTTTCGAGTTGAATGCCTATTTGATTTTCCAAAAATTGCTTTGCATTAAAAACCACGTCTAAATCTACTTTGGGTAAATGCGTCAATACATATTTTAACGATGGAAACTGCAGTAAGCGTGCTAATAGATTATTGTCATCGATAGGGTGTGTTAATAATTTTTTAAAACTGGCAATCAGAATAGGGGGCATAATCATTTCTCTGCCCATCGTGATTTCTTTTGCAACTGCTTCAATTGAATTGATTAACAAACGTTGTCCTGCTTCCCAGCGACAAAAAGGATCTGAGTCACACTGCAATAACAGCGCTAATTGTTCATTCGTGTAATTGTATTGTAACTCAACGGGCGCAGAAAATTCGCGTAATAATGAGGGCGCAGGATTTTCATTAATATTAATAAATGTAAATGTTTCTTCAGGTTTGGTTACTTCTAATATTTTTGTTTTACACTTAACGTCACCATCATTGTTTTGTAAATCAAGATCAACACAATCAGCACCAATTAAGCCAACAGAAAATGGTAAATGTAGCGGTAATTTGTCGGATTGATTCGGTGTTGGTGGACAAGTTTGATTGATAGTTAAGGTAAGTGTTTTTTGCACGGCATCATATTTTGTTTTTACGCGTAAAATGGGCGTGCCAGCTTGATGATACCATCGTGAGAATTGCGTTAAATCTTTTCCAGATGCGTCACTCATGGCAGATAAAAAATCTTCAGTGGTGACAGCTTGGCCATCATAGCGTGAAAAATATAAATCCATGGCCTTGCGAAAAACAGCAGGTGTTAATAAAGTTTGCACCATGCGAATGACTTCAGCGCCTTTTTCATAAACGGTCGCCGTGTAAAAATTATCAATTTTCATATAATTATCAGGACGAATGGGGTGGGCCATGGGGCCAGCATCTTCAGGGAATTGATGATTACGTAATGTATTAACCACATCGATACGTGCAACCCCTTTTGATGTCATGTCTTCTGTAAAAGATTGATCGCGAAAAACAGTTAAGCCTTCTTTTAACGTTAACTGAAACCAATTACGACAGGTGATCCGATTGCCAGACCAATTGTGAAAATATTCATGGCCAATGACGCGCTCAATATTAATATAGTCAGTGTCGGTGGCTGTTTCGGGTTTTGCTAAAATATATTTTGTGTTAAAAATATTTAGCCCTTTATTTTCCATTGCACCCATATTGAAATCACTGACGGCAACAATAGAATAACGGTCTAGATCATATTCACGACCCCAGCGTTGCTCATCCCACCGCATTGATTTTTTTAGTGCAATAACAGCGTAATCACCTTGATCTCGAAATCCTTTTTCAAGGTATAAATATAAGTTAATTTTTCTTTTTGACAAGGTGATAAATTCATCGGTAATTAAATCAAAATCACCTGCAACCAAAGCAAATAAATAGCAGGGTTTTAATGAAGGGTCTTCAAAATGAACCCAGTGACGATTATTTTCAAGCATTTTTTCTTCGATTAAATTGCCATTAGATAATAACATGGGATATTTATGCTTATCGGCAGAAAGGGTGGTGGTAAAATAAGACATGACATCCGGGCGATCAAGAAAATAAGTGATACGGCGAAAGCCTTCCGCTTCGCATTGTGTGCATAAATTATTACGTGATTGATATAAGCCCATTAATACAGTGTTTTTTTTCGGGTAAATAATAACTTGTGTTTCCAGTGTAAATTGATTGGGCGCGGAATGAATGGTTAGTTGTGAGGGGGTTGCTGCGTAATCATCTTTTGATAATTCTTTTCCGTCTATAAAAATAGACTGTAGTGTTAATTCATCGCCATCTAATATAAGCGGTGCAAATTCAGATTTTTCATCATTATTGCGCTGAATTTTTAATATAGATTTGACGATCGTATGTTCATCATAAATATCAAAATGTAAATGCACTTTATTAATTAAAAAATCAGGTGAAGTGTAATTTTCTAAATAGGTTGTTGTTAGCTTTGGTGAATTCATTTTTACCTCGTTATCCTTGATTATGGATTATGTTGCATACGCTTTACGTAAAATAAAATATCCAAGTACGCCTGATAGTAGAGAACCAAAAATAACCCCTACGCGAACAAAGGCAGCATAATGTCCTCCTGGGTGAAATGCCAATGTTCCGATAAATAAACTCATCGTGAAACCAATGCCTGCTGCTAAACTCAAGCCATATAGCCCTAAAACGGTAACGTCTTTTGGTAATCGTCCAATGCCGCATTTTACAGCCAACATGGTAGCACTCCAAATACCTATTTGTTTTCCCAAAAATAATCCCAGTGCAATGCCAACGGGGATCGGTGTTAAGAAATGTTGCCAAGTCAGTCCAGAAAAAGAAACACCGGCATTGGCAAACGCAAATAGCGGTAAAATTGCAAATGAAACCCAGGGATGCAGTTTGTGTTCAAGAGAGCGTAGAGGCGATTTCCCTGGGTGATTTTCAATTTTTAATGGGATGGTAAAGGCAACAACAATACCCGCTAATGTTGCATGCACCCCAGATTTAACCAAACAAAACCACAAAATTAATCCAACAAATAAATATAAGCTTACGCGGCGGTAGTTAAAATAATTCATTAGTAGCAATAAGCAAAACAATCCTGCGGCATACAACAATAAAGTATAGGAAATGTTATCAGAATAAAAAAATGCCATGACAAGTATTGCGCCAATATCATCAAAAATGGCAAGCGCTGTTAAAAATATTTTTACGCTGACTGGAATTTTTCGTCCTAATAACGCTAAAACACCCAATGAAAAAGCAGTGTCAGTTGCAACGGGAATTGCCCACCCTCGCATATCAGCTGGATTATGCCAGTTGATAAAAAGATAAATAGCAGCAGGAACAACCATTCCGCCGATTGCTGCAATTAACGGTAAGATTGCTTTTGAGAGGGAATTGAGTTCGCCTCCTAACATTTCACGTTTAATTTCTAAGCCAACTAATAAAAAAAATAGTGACATAAATCCATCGTTAATCCACGAAAGCATCGGTTTTTCTAATTTGAACTGCGCGACGGAAATTGAAAGTGGCATGTGAAAAAAGGCATCGTAATAATGTGCGAAAGCAGTGTTGTCAATAATCATCGCCAGTAGTGCGGCTAAAAATAAGAAAATGCCGGAGCCTGATTCAAGTTTGATAAATTCGCGAATAAAGCGTAATGGCATAGATTTTTACCGGATAAAAAAAGCCCCAATTTTTAAAAGCGGGGCTTTGTTAAAAAATAAATTACTTAGTGCATTCAGTATCGCATGATCCGCTAGGAGCGAAACAACAGCAAGTGCCGTTGTAAATCCATGCCGCTAACACGCCGAATACAAACATATGCAGAAAACTCCAGAACAATCCCCACAATCCACCGACGAATGTAGGTGCTACGTGGTGATATATAACCCCCATCAACCCGATAATGGGTAATCCAAAGCCATAACGCGCACCCATCCAACAAAATAACATTGAACCCAAGCCTGAAATTAATCCTAGCGCAAAACCAAAGCTGACAGGATAAATTTTCGCATACTTTTTCATGATTTTCTCCTTTGCATCGATTGCATAATTAATGTACTAAATGTACGATTTAATTATACGGGTATTTTTGCTGATTGGCCAACGAACAAACAAATGAACAAAGCGTTGCATTATAAAATTAAAAGCTTTACCATGTCGCATCTCAATATTTGGATAAATAAAGGGTAAAAAATACTATGCCAATGATCGACATTCAAGAAACCGGTTCATTTGACGTTGCATTACGTCGTTTCAAACGCGCTTGCGAAAAAGCGGGTATCCCAACAAAATTGCGTCAAATAGAATATTACGAAAAACCAACAACAAAACGTAAACGTAAACACGCGGCAGCGGTGAAACGTTTCGCAAAAAAAATGCAAAAAGAGCAAGAAACGCTCGAAAGCAAACGTATTCGTCATTGATTGCGATATCGGGGCTCTGACTCAGAGCCCCGAGCGTTAGCGAGTGGAGGCTACAAGGCACATTCTTCAATAACCCGTGAACCTTGACTCAGAGCCCCGAGCGTTAGCGAGCGGAGGCTACAAGGCACACTCTTTAATAACCCGTGAACCTTGACTCAGAGCCCCGAGCGTTAGCGAGCGGAAGCTACAAGGCACACTCTTTAATAACCCGTGAACCTTGACTCAGAGCCCCGAGCATTGCGCTTCTAGAAGCTACAAAGAACGCCGTACAACTAACGATTGAATTTCAGCAAAGCAACAAAAAACAAAAAGGACGTGCAATCTATGCCCCTCAAAGCAACCATCACTGAAGACATGAAAACAGCCATGCGTGCAAAAGAAGTGGCGCACTTGGGCACCATTCGTATGTTATTGGCAGCGATCAAACAGCGTGAAGTTGACGAACGCATTGAACTCACGGACGCCGACATCATCGCCATCATCAACAAAATGATTAAGCAACGCCGTGAATCTATCACGCAATTTCGCGCTGCAGAACGCGTAGAACTGGCTGAAAAGGAAGAACAAGAAATTGTTTGGTTAACGCATTATTTACCAGCGCAATTAAGCGACAGTGATATTGATAAACTCATTCAAGAAGCAATTACAACCACTGCTGCCAAAACGATTAAAGAAATGGGCGCTGTGATGGCGATTATTCGTTCCAAAGCACAAGGCCGGGTGGATATGGCCGAAGTTAGCGAAAAAATCAAAAAAAAATTAAAATAATCACCGAAACGCGCCCAAAAGGATGCGTGCAAAATATGATTATCACCGAAACGCGCCCGGAAGGGTGCGTGCGAACCTCGCGATAGGTTTTTTTTTGATGACCACACGCAGGCTACCGCCCGCGTCTCGGTGTTGCTTGAGTTTCACTTTCATGCTGCAAAGCAAGTTTGCTGTATCGCGACGTTTTTGGAAATGCTAAAGGATTATCTTTAATCATCGCGACATCCATCAATGCTTGAATCGTTTTCTTAGCTGCTTCATCTCGAACACCTTTTTTTAAAGCATCTAATTTTTTATAAAGTGTATCCCTATTATCTGTGTCGGCAGGCAACGTCACTTTTTTTTCAATAAAATAAGTTTTAATTTGCTCAAACGATGGCAGAGATATTTTATCTAAAAACTCAGAAATATATTTCGTTTCATACTCACCGAGCGAATGTTTAAATAAAGAAGGACGTGTCACATTGGCTTGATCAACACTTTTTTTATTTGCAACACTTGCGGTCATGAGCGCTTCAATAATAGAAATAAGAGAATTGCTTTCTTCAACGATTTTTTTTAATGCCCTGGCTTGCGTAGATTTTTCAGCGGTTAATTTATCGCTATTATAAAAATGCATTTTGATCACACGTGATTTAAGGTATTCATCAAGACCCTTAATTATTTTTTCTTTTTCAGTAAAGAATTTTTTGCGACCTTGAAAAACTGGGGTTAATAAAAAACAATTCTCTTTTTTATAGTTTTGAATAGCTTCAAAAACATTTGATTTACTTGTTTTTTGAATAATTTCAATTAATTTTGTATCATCAAATTTATATTTTTCAAGAATTTCTTTTCGTACAGCAGGATTATCAATTTTTTCCAATGCAATTTCTGGGAAATTGTTGGCATAAATATCTTTTAAATTATTTGTTTTTGAAAATTCATTAACAATAATGCAAGCATTTTCCCATGAAAATTTTTGATTTATATGTAAAAAATTAATTGCTTTTACATGATGTTGGTTTAAAGATTGAATAATAGATAAGGCCACCAGTTCTTGCGCGCCAATTGTTGCCGGCAAACAGTTGATAGTAAGTGGTGCAACGTCAAGGAATGAAGTTGCAACATAGTAGACAGTTTGAAAATTAATATTAGGAAATTTATTTAACAAACACCAAAAATTATTTTTTACATCATCGGAAAATTTTATTTCCGGGTTTTGTAAGATGATTGAAAAAAAATCGTAAAAATTGCTATCTTTTTCCCATTGCGCCAAAAAAGAATCTAGGTGTTCAGCTTTATCTAAAGCGTCGAAACCCATTTTCACTAAAACATCCAGTTGATCACAATCAACAAGGCTTAAGCATTTTAAAGTTTTATCAGTCGAGCAATTCAATTTTTTTAATTTTAAAAACGTTTCAATATGTGATTCAACAAACTGCTCGCGCAACATTAATTCACGTAACGCCGCTTCATTTTTATTTTTTTCATCCGCAGATAATGCTAGTTTCCCCAATTCAGGATAATAAGTAAAAAAATCAATGAGTGAAGTGGGTACTAAAGGAATTTCAAGCTTAAAAAACTTTTTTTCAAGATACGCATTGGCAAGAATGGGAATAAGGTCAGGTTGTGTATTTAAAAAATCCGCATTTTTAATGTCAGGATACGCAAATTGTAAATACAATAATGCGGCTGTTGTATTGGCAAGTTGTGCCGTTTCTGAAGGGTTGTATTGAAAACTTTCACTTGCACTTTGATCTGGCTGATTACATTTTCGTATTTCCAGCTTGAGATTTCCATCTTGCGCTTTTTTAGCAAGCTTCCAATATTGAAAGCTCAAATTGTTTTCTTTTTTTTCGCGGGGTTGCAAATCAAAACAAAGCACTTGTCCTGGATCAAGAAAAACTACCTGACCATCTACCGTTTTGAGATTCCCTGTAACACATGCATCCAACATATGTTTTCTTTTACAGTCTGATAAACCGTTAAACAGAGCAAGTTGTTTTTGAAACACCTCTTTTTGTGTAGAAATTTTTCCGCCAATAAAGGGTGCAATCCAACCATCCTCATAAATTTCAGCTAAAAAACCAGGGTTTAGCGCATTCCATTCCGCAACGGAATTTCTGGGTGATCCTAAGATTGTTTCGGGATGAGCATCGCCTAAAGTTTTTTTCCTCAAAACTTTTTTAACAAAAAAATCTCCTTGTTCGTCTTTTAATTTAACGACATCATTTAAATTGCTGTCGTTTTTTTCTCCTTTTTCCCAAGATATTTTTTTTAATTTTCCTCTCATCTTTCACCTTGCTATATTGGGATGCATTTATTTTTTTGTTAGTTCAATCGCTGACGCAGGTTTTGTCGTATCCTCCACCGTCCTTTTTTTGGAAGACAAAAACCCTGAAAGCCAGCGGTTGTTTTTTGCAGGCTCCACGTAATTTAGTCGATGTTTTAATGCTTCGCAGCGTTTCGCCATCGCATCCGTAAATTCTTTTAGTGATTCGCTTGTTTTAAAGTCGAGTGTCATAATAATGTTATTAAAATCATTGTAAGCAGTTTTTACTGTGTCTCTAATATCGCGCGTAGCCTCTCTATTTTCTGCGGTCACGCTTGCGGGTAATAGATTGATGTTTGATAAAAAAACAAAAGTAGGTGTCAATAATGATTGCAACTTTTCCAGTGCTTCAATATTGTTTTCCTCGTCAATTGCTTTTTCAAGAGATTCAAGTGCTGGTATCGCTACATCAGATCCTTGCTGGGATAAAATAGTACGAAAAATATTGAGTTCTTCCCGCAATTTTATTTTAAATAAATTTATGGTTTCAGGTGTTTGCGCAAGTTCCACCCAATTATTATTTTCAGAGTTTTCTGCTCGCACTCTTTGATATTCTTCATTCAACGCTTTAAAAACACCGCTTTTCTCATTAATTGTACCCAGTGATCGTTGTACCTTAAAAAACTTATTTAAATTGCTGTCGGTGTTCGTGCAGGCTGTTTCAAGGATATTGGCATAATTTTCTGCCAAGCTAAGTGTTTTAATGTGTGCTAAAACAGTTTCTTTTAATTTTTCGTGTTTTGCCAATAGTGTTATTAATTCATCTGGTAATGATTCTGTGTTTGATAACAGCGTGTAGACTTCTTTTTCTAATGATGAATTTGAATCAGTCGAACTATTTAAATGCCGAATAAATTTTAATAAATCAAATTCAGATTGCTTATCTTTTAGCTGTTCAAGAATAAATTTATTTATTTTATTTTCATATGACTTAAGAATGATTATTGGATCAGCGTTCATCAGAAATTCAATAAAAACTTTTGCATCAAGCTGGAATTCACATCCCTTGCCAATGCATGATAATACAAGCGCAATAAATTCGTCGTAATTAGAAAACGAAGCAGGGGAATATTTATCAATCACGTCAGCTTGAAAAGAATTTTTTAAGGCATAAAGCCCTAAAATCGCGTTTAATGCGATTGCAGCAACAAGAATAGGAAGCTGGTTAAACACTTCATTGATATCATCAGCAATTTGAGAATATGAAAATAAAGCATCAAGATATGAAACGAACAGAGAAGGATTTGTGGCGGTATTTATTTCATCCATTTCTTTTTTTATGGCGCTAAGTGCTAATTCCTTGCTGTTAAATTCCTTGTGATTAAGTGCACTTACGCTGATAAATGCATTTTCTTTTTCGCGCGCGCTGTTATATGTTGTTTGGTTATAGAAATTAGTTAATGTCAGTAGTATGTTCCCCATATTCCATTTATATTTATGGCCGTAATTTTTAATCACATATTTTGGATGATCCTCTTTTTCATAAACTTGCGCAATATCGCTAGAAAAGTAAATTTCATTAAATTCTCGCATAAAAATTTCTTTTTGGACTTCAGGTGATAATAGCTTCATTAATTTTAATATGGTACTAATCAGTGTTATATCTTGAAATTGCGTTTTATCTGAAAAACAGGTTAATCGATTTTCTGTTTCTGCTAATAGCGCACATACTAAGGCATTGTGTCTATAGTGTGTAGAGAGTACGGCCTTATGAATAACTTCAGGCGACATTTCGTCTAATTTCAGGATAAGATTACTTAGAAGTTTTTTTGCTTCTGAATCTGTGAAATAGTTTTCCATCGCAAAAAATAATATATTATCAGTGCTTGTTGTACCTGATGCTATATTAATGAAAGCTGAAAAATATTTATCAAGCATTTTTTCAAGAAGAAAATATTGTTTCTTCTCTATTGCTTTTTTTAAAAGCGCTTCATTTGGCTTTATATAATCAATTAATAATGCTGCTGCAGTAAAATTGTTTTCATCTGTTGCTTTGTTGAGGGCTTTGAGTAGTAGCGCTTCTTTTATTTCTTCATCGATTATTTTTTGGACATGCTTCAATAACCTAGAGAAAATTTTCCCATCATCAGGCAAAAAAATGGAAGCCATTAAGGCATTTATCCCGGTTTGTGTTTCAGAAACTAAAATTTGTATTTTAGATTCAGCATCTAATTTTTTAAATCTCGTGTATAATTTTTCAAAGCTCGCTGGATCGTTGAGCAGAGCTGTTATGAATAAGGTGATATTTTGGTTACGGTAGTTTGAAAAGAGCAGCAGCCTTTTTTGTTGTAATTCTGTAAATTCTTCGTAATGCGCCAGAAGTGATTCCAATGCATCTTTTTTATCTGTAGGAGGCGAGCAGATTTCTGCTAAGTACTTTTTGCCATCCGTGCTTAAATCATTATTTTCATCGAACAAGAATTCTGCGGTTATTGTTGTTCTCGACATAAAAATCACCTTTTGGTTAAAATTTCACAAGAAATTACCATAATTGTACCTACTGTATATTAAGGAAATATTAGATTGGAGCGTCTTATTTGTTATCACCACGGCGATTTCACCAAAGTTTAAAAACCGACCACTTTTCTTAAATATCGGGTACTGAGCGCCGCTTTATGCCGTTTTAATTCGATGCCCGCCTTGTACGATTTTTCTTTTTCCAGCAACGCCAAAACAATTTTTCGCATCGCAGCAAAATTCTGATCTGCAAAACCACGATAAATTTGACAGTCATCCTCATGCATTCCAACATCTAATTTGTAGTGCAGTTTATTTTCAATAGACCAGTGCGCGCGAATGGCTTCACACATTTTATCGCACATTTTAAATGGAATGGATGTGATGTAGTACCGCGCTGCTGATTCATCATCTTTATTTTTTTGTAATCTGTGCGTGCTTGATTTAACACGAACAACTGCCTGCAAGTCTCTCCAATTTTTTTCATGCTTAAAAAAATACATCATCGGTAAAATTGTATATTCGCGATCTTCAATGCGTTGATGCCCATAATCATTTGTTTTTTTATCACCGCTCACCATATTTTGATAATTCAGCTCATCTGCTTTTTTAAAAGTAGCTTCAACATAACGATAAAATCTTTTGTGATTTTCTTTTAAGCCTAATACATAATGAGCCTGTTTTTTCCGTATTAAATTAGCAATTCCTCTTTGTGTTCCCATTGCATCTGAGGTAATAATTGTGCCTGCAATATTTAATTCTTTTAATAAAACTGGGATGGCTTTAATCTCATTTGATTTTTCTGATACGCGCTCAGATCCCAATGCAACATTGTGCTTTGGTGAAAATGCATTTACCAAATGCATATTCTTTTTATCACCATTTACATGACCTGAAGCGCAGGCAGTTTTACCATCAAAATTAATAATATCCCACATTTCTAATTGATAGATTTGTTGAAACCATTCTCTGGCACAACCCTCAAGTAATTTCGGATCAATGCGAGCAATAACACGTGCAAATGTTAAATGGCTCGGTATGCCATTTTCGCAATTGATAAATTGCGACAACCATCGAATTTTTTCACGGCCAAAAGCTTCAATTGCTTTCCATCCATCACAACCGGCAATTAATGCGCACAATGTAATAAAAATAATGTTGATGAGTGGGTATAAACAACGGCCACCAACGCGCGGATCCTTCAAACTCAAAAACACTTTAAATAACGGTTGATCTAAAACACAAATGCGCGTAACTTTTTCCACAATCAAGCTCCTTTTTAAGATTTCTTTAAATCTAGGCGACTAACCTAGGGGCTTGATTACTAAACTATTTTTTCTTTTCTGTCCATTATTTATCTTAAAATCATCTCAGAATTTTCGTTCGAACTGTTCAG
>MGXX01000004.1 GCA_001801515.1 Gammaproteobacteria bacterium RIFCSPHIGHO2_12_FULL_38_11 | reverse complement strand
ATTTATCGTGGCTTTGCAGATCAAAATCTGGCTGCAATGCGCAAAATTGTTTTGGCATTACTTGAGCGAGAAAAATCGTATAAAGCAGGTGTCGGATTAAAACGTCATAAGGCGGCGCTTAGTATGCGATATTTAAGAAAAGTGGTCGGTTTATGAACTTTGGTGAAATCGCAGTGGATTGTTTTTTATCTTTTTTATCTTTAAGATTTCCTTAAGTTTCATACGATATAGTTTGAGACAGTTTAATCCGAATTCGCCACTTAGGAACATGTACGAAATATAAAAATTAACTCCTGGGGGAATATTGTAATGAGAAATTCAGCTTTAAATGTAAATGCAAAACCCTTTGAGCCGTCAGCTACCACGCAAAACGAGCAACAATTTAACATGCCATTTAACATGCAAAAAGTTTTTGTTTTATTTGTTGGGCACCTTCATTATAAGACAACACCCTATAAATTGATAAAAATTTTGGATATTTTAACGGGTGAAGAAGGTTGCGTGTTATTTTGCGTACGATATCAAAACTGTTTTGCAAGAGTTGTGCTTAAAACAAAAACAGCTTACGATAAATTACTTTCATTTGATGGAAAATTGTCTTATTCCTATGTCTCCGACGATCCCCATAACCGTACTGTGAAAACCAGCAAAATTACTTTTATCAAACCAATCCAAACCGAAATTTTTACACCACATCCCATCATTATTGTTAAACCGGAATGCATATCGAGTCCTCAGTTTTATGGCAGTCTATTTCCGGCTAAAAACAACGATAAAAAAGGAAACGCTAATTTGTTTATTGGAAAAATTCCCAGAAATATAACCGATGAAGAATTAACAGAGATTTTAAATAAAATAGCAGGGCGAAACTGTGTTCAACACTGTAAGCGACAACCACAGAAAACGAAATGTTGTGCATTTGCAGTGATTGATACGGCCGATAGTTTAGAAAAAATAATTTCACAAAATGGCTCAGTTTTTTCCTTTACTAATGAAAAAACAGTTACTAACGATGATTACACCCATTTTACCTCTATAGAAGAACGCAATTTTTTTGTTTTTGAGCATATCAGACCCAAAAAAAATAATTTGACCGCAGAAACAGAAGACAATCTGCGCGACGAAAATGCGTTAGCAATTGTTAAACCAGAATGCATAACTGTTAAACCGGAATGCATATCGAGTCCTCAGTTTTATGGCAGTCTATTTCCGGCTAAAAACAACGATAAAGAAGGAAACGCTAATTTGTTTATTGGAACAATTCCCAGAAATATAACCAATGAAGAATTAACAGAGATTTTAAATAAAATAGCAGGGCGAAACTGTGTTCTAGACTGTAAGCGACAGCTACGGAAAACGAAATGTTGTGCATTTGCAATGATTGATACGGCCGATAGTTTAGAAAAAATAATTTCACAAAATGGCTCAGTTTTTTCCTTCAATAATGAAAAAATAGTTACTAACAATGATTACACCCATTTTGCCCTTATAGAAGAACGCAATTTTTATGTTTTTGAGCATACCAGACCCAAAAAAAATAATTTGACCGCAGAAACAGAAGACAATCTGTGCGACGGAAATGCGTTAGCAGTTGAACAATCTACTTTTTGGTAAAATATAACCTGCCTATTCGGTTGTAACATAATATTGCGAATATTATGTTACAACCGGATAGGCATGAAATATAAATCGCAGCGGTGAAATACAATGATCTTTCCATCAAAAAATATTTTTCTAACTTATCTCCAACAAACTGACGGCACGACAAAACCTGTAATGAGTTCAGACAGATTGAACGCTCAATCTCTTCGCATTAACCGCGCATGGCGCGGTAAAAAATGGGAGGGAGACAGTAACCATGATGTTACTGGAAATTGGAGTAATGGCGGCGCCTTGTTTTTACTGATAGCCAGTTTCGATAGCGAAATTTTGTATACAAATCAAAAAAAACCATTTCTGTGTTTTGCTGTTTTACACTATCTTGTTGGCACATTTATTTTGGGTATTGAACATTCAACAATAATAGACATAGGCCAATATGCCGCAGCCATAAAAAGACCAATATTTTTTCAGTCACGCAGCATAAATCACGACATGCTTGTAGACGCTGCTATGCGTGGTCAAGAAGACATGGTGATCAATATTCTCAATGCTGACCCATTATCATTATTAAAAAAAGCAGCCGTGAAAAATTCTCTTGGTATGGAATATACAGTAACAGCACTTCAAGTTGCCATTATGACTGACGACTTTCAGATGGCTGAAAAAATGCAAAAATACTTTGCACGCTTAAAAACAGATTTAGCACATAATCCAATGGATGGTTTAGGTGAAATGCGTCGCCAACAAATGGAAATATACGAGAAAAGTTTATACCGTTATTCTGCTATACACGATGACACGCTAAAAGAAAATGAAATTGAATTATCGAAATTACCCTTTGATTCAGAACGATATCAGGCAATTGAAAAGAAAATTCGGTTAATCAAAGAAAGTATCATCGCTTGCAAGGAGGCGCTAGTAAGTAAGGATATACAAAAAATGGTTGAAGCGCATCAGCAAGCCCAAGCAGCCAATGCATTTGATTTCACAATTTACAGTGATGCTATTTTAGCGATCCTCCCCAAAAGTGTCGATTTCAATATCGTCAATCACGCATTTGATGACTTGTTAGCAACTCAAAAATTAAGTGGGTTTAAGGAGGCTGTTCTAAAAACGGGTGTTTCACCTTTTCAAACGAATACCGCTCGCAAAAAACCCTTTGACGAACTTACCATAGTCGAAAAATTAAATCACTTCAGAGAAAAATTTGTCAAGCATATGCAGCTAGAAATTATTTTCAACAATTACCATATTCTTGCTGCAGCAGAAAATCGTCAAACCGTTTGGAAAAAAACCTGTAGCCTCACTTATAACTACGAGAAGAGAAGCGCAATGCTCATGCTAATTCACACTCAATTGGTTGGCTGGGCGCAACGAAATGCATCAATGGCCGTCAGGCAAGATATAAACCAGGGCATTGATTATCTAGTAGATAAGCAGTCACAATTTATCCCATATTACTATTACAGAATCGGGATATCGACACGCTTGCTGACCCAGCAAGCTCGGACTCGACAACCTCGTTTTAATGAATGTGCCAATATATTGCAAAGTTCTGACGACTCCATGGATGATGTTGCACTCCATAACCCATTAACTATTGCTGGTATCGGATATCAATTTGCTTGTAAGGAAAGACACGTAAGCAGCGGCAGGGGCAGCATGACGGAACTTGCCGCGCATGAAGAGTTGGCCAACCAAAAATATGTCAAATCTAAACGGGCTGCTGCGAAAGATTTTGCGGCACCTATATTCACAACTGAGGTATTTTATGAGCCAAAGCACTTTTGATCTTCCGCACTCACAGGCGAAATTGCTTTATAAGGCAGATACTGTGGCGCCCACTTTTGTGCTTTCAATGCCTTTTCAAAATCAACACGCTCATCGACGGTCGCCAGCCCCTGTTCGCGTGCTTTATTGGCCACTGCCAATGCAATGCTATCAGCAACGTCGGCAGCGTTGGCAATATTCGGCAATAAAGGCGCCGTAGGATCTTTGCGCGCAGGTGACACCACACTCAATGCTTCACATGCCGCATGTATCATCTCATCTGAAACACGTTTTGCTTTTGAAACAATAATACCGCGCCCCAAGCCTGGAAACACAAATGCATTATTACTTTGCGAAACAGGATAAGTTTTTCCTTTAAAATTAACCGGTGGAAATGGCGAACCCAAAGCCATTAATACTTTTCCATCCGTCCAATTCATTAAATCTTCCGCCGTTGCTTCGCAATGATTGGTTGGATTAGATAAGGGCAAAATAATAGGGCGTTCACAATTAGCTGCCATACTCTGCACAATTTCTTTTGTAAATGCACCTTGCACAGTTGAACAACCCACTAAAATTGTAGGGTTAATATTTTTAATCACTTCAGTTAAAGTAATATTACTTTTGTTTTCTACTTTCCAATTTTCAATTTCTTTTGGATCACGCGCATAGGGTTCTTGAAAATCAGCCAATTCAGCTGTATTTTTCAATAATAATCCTTGCCGATCCACTAGCCAAAAATTTTTGCGTGCATCTGTTTCTGACAATCCGTCAGCCATCATCGCCTGACAAAATTGATCAGCAATACCGCAGCCAGCAGTTCCTGCCCCTAAAAATACGACACGTTGATCTTTAATATTTTCTTTTTTTGCAATTAAACCCGATAAAACACAGGCTAATGCCGTGGCACCTGTTCCTTGCATATCATCATTAAAAGTAGCCATTGAATCTCGATAGCGTAATAAATTTTTACGTGCGTTGTTTCTACCAAAATCTTCCCAATGTAAATACACCGTTGGAAATTTTTTCTGCACCGCTTTGACAAATTTATCGATAAAATTATCATAGTCTTTTCCAGTAACGCGCTCATGACGCCAGCCTAAATAATCCGGGTCTTTTAATAATTTTTCGTTATTGGTACCAACATCTAATTGAATGGGTAAAACACGATTAGGATTTAATCCGCTACACGCGGTGTAAACCATAAATTTTCCAATGCAAATATGCATACCACCCACACCCCAATCACCAATACCCAAAACGCCTTCACCGTCAGTTACTAAAATTAAATCTATTTCCTTATTTAATCGCTGATCAAGAATAGCGTCGATATCATCAATATCAGGGTAAGCAACAAACAAACCACGCGAACGACGTAACTCTAAACTAAACGTTTCAACTGCTTCTGCAACCGTTGGTGTATAGACAATCGGCAACATTTCTTCTAAATGGGCTTTTAATAAAGCATAAAATAATACTTCGTTATTATCATGCAATGCATTTAAATAAATATTTTTTTGCAAATCACTTTGCTTTTCCTGATATTGTTCATAAGAACGCTTTATTTGTTCTTGTAATGTTTCAATACGATTGGGTAATCGTCCGTTGATACCAAATATTTTTCGCTCTTCAGATGTAAAGGCAGAACCTTTATTTAATTTCGGATCTTGCAATAGCGCGTAACCGCGTAAAGCAACAGAAATAAAAGGCTTGCCGTCTTTATCGAATTCAATTTCGCGTTTTTGCATGATAATGTCCCTTTTTTTATTATCGCCACAAATTACTTTTTGCCAGTTCAAGTACTTCTGCACCGCGTCCATCCATAATTGCTTTAGTGGTGTATAAACCAAACCCTTTAATTTGTTCAATGGTAATTGTTGGCGGTATTGCCAATTCCATACGATTAATCGCTACATCGATTAATGCCGGACCAGGATGTGCAAATGCATCATGCAAAACAGTATTCAGATCACCCGGATCAGTCACACGCTTCCCATAAATACCCATCGCATTTGCCATTGCTGCAAAATCCGGATTTTGTAAGTCAGTTCCAAAATCTAAAAATCCAGCCGCCTTCATTTCTAATTCAACAAAACCTAAAACACCATTATTAAAAATAACAACTTTAATAGGCAATTTTGACTGTGTAAGTGTAATAAAATCTCCCATCAACATGGTAAAGCCACCATCACCACACAAAGCAATAACTTGTCGATGTGGAAAAGTAGCTTGCGCACCGATACATTGTGATAATGCATTAGCCATCGTACCGTGATTAAAAGAACCTAATAATCGACGTTTTCCATTCATTTTTAAATATCGTGCTGCCCACACAGTTGGCGTTCCGACATCGCATGAAAAAATGGTATCGTCTGCTGCAATTTCACTGACGCATTTTGCAAGGTATTGCGGATGAATGTATTGTTTACCGGATGTTCCAGTTGCCAATTCATCTAATCCTTTTCGCGCATTGTGATAATGTTTTACTGCTTTATCAAGAAATGTAGAATCGTCATGCTTTTTTAATAACGGCAATAAAACACGGATCGTTTCTTTAACATCACCAATAACACCTAAATCAACTGGGCAACGACGCCCAATAGCAGTTCCAGAAATATCTACCTGAATTACTTTCGCATGCGAAGGATAAAATTGCCTGTAAGGAAAATTAGTGCCAAGCATCAATAACGTGTCACAATCTTCCATCGCGTAATAACCAGAAGAAAACCCGATAAATCCGGTCATTCCCACATCGTATGGATTGTCATATTCAACATGCTCTTTGCCGCGTAATGCATGCACCACAGGGGATTTCAGTGCATCACACAGCTGCATCAATTCTGCATGCGCACCAGCACAACCATGCCCACACAATAATGTTACGCGCTTACCTGCATTTAATAATGTCGCCATTTGCATTAATTCATCATGGCTTGGCGTAATAATGGGGTTTGCTCGACGCGGCCACGTAGCCGGTTTTTCATCTACTGCTTTCTGCAATGCAATATCACCTGAAATAACCAAGACGGCCACACCCCCTTGCGTTAAAGCAGCTTGTATTGCCATTGCCAACATTCTTGGCATTTGATCGGGTGACGATACCAACTCACAAAAACAACTGCACTCTTGAAATAAAATTTCTGGATGCGTTTCTTGAAAATAATTTCCACCCATTTCAGCAGTGGGTATTTGTGCTGCGATTGCAAGTACAGGTGCACCACTACGATGCGCATCAAACAAACCATTTATTAAATGTAAATTGCCAGGTCCACAACTGCCTGCGCAAACTGCCAAGTCACCTGTTAATTGCGCTTCTGCCCCTGCAGCCAACGCAGCGGATTCTTCGTGTCTGGCATGAATCCAGGCGATATTTTTTTTTCGTTGCAGTGAATCTGTTATTCCATT
The DNA here is from genome assembly GCA_001801515.1 of Gammaproteobacteria bacterium RIFCSPHIGHO2_12_FULL_38_11. Next base: position 32,924 of record MGXX01000004.1, on the reverse strand, counting down.
TAATGAATCGCCCACTACACCATAAATTCTTTTAACACCCACGCCTGCTAATGTATCCACTAACACATCTGCAACAGTTACTCGCGGCATGATTATATCCTCCCTGAAAATCAATATGTTTTAATATAGACTATTTTTCTAAACAAGACATCTGTATTACATCTTTAATAACAGGGTTTTGTTCGTATTTGTCCGATCATAAAAAAACGTTATTGAACGCGCAAGTTTCGCGGTCGCTAGCGCTCTCGCTTCCATTGGCACTGTTAGAGGTTGCTGTAAAAGTTGAGAACGGCGTACACTTTATTTAAATAAGTATAATAGTATGAAGCATCAATTCGATCTAAACATAGTAATCTCTGATTGCGTTGAATGTAACAACTTAAACCATCATAACTTAAAACACTTTAAGTTAAACCGATTTAAGCTGAATTCAAGGTTTCAATTGGATCTAATTTCGATGCACGCCACGCAGGGTAAAACCCAGACATAATCCCCACAAGAACGGAAACAGCAAATCCTAAAATGACCGGCGTTCCATAAAGATAAAATTGCCAATGCGAAAATAATGCTAAAACAAAAGATGTAAATACACCAAAAACCACACCTAAAAACCCGCCAAATAATGTCAACATAATAGATTCAATTAAAAACATTCGCAAAATATCCATCTGTCGCGCACCAATCGCCATGCGAATACCAATTTCACGCTTACGCTCGATAACAGAAACCAACATAATATTCATTACACCAATGCCACCCACAACCAATGAAATGCTGCCAATTGCAATTAATAACATTGTGTAGGTTTGTCGACTTTTCGCAATCAATTTTATAAATTGCGATGGGCTATTAAAAGACACTTTTTTCTTTGGTAACAGTGTTTTCATCACGGCCGTAATTTGTTTTTCCACTAAATTAATATTAGGATGTTTCACCAATCGCAGTAAAATATCTGTGATGTGGGTGTTTTTATCTAAAAAAGAAGCGGCTTGTATTGGAATAACAATACTTGTATTGAGGTCTGCTAAAATAAACATGTTTCGAGGCCAGGGTTTCATAACACCGATGACAGTAAAAATTTCCTTGCCCACGCGAATTTGATTAAACAAAGGATCCTGCCCTGCTTTACTAATTTTATCTGCAAGCTTTGCGCCAATCACACAGAAAAAATTATGGGCATCTAAATAAGAAACAAAACGTCCGCGATCAATGTGAATTTTTGCAATCTCTCCAAATGTTTGTGTTGCACCAATAATTTGACCATTTAAATTAGTAATACCGAAATACATTGATTGAAAACCAATTGTGTAGGGTGCCACTAACATAATTTCGGAAGATGATTTCTGTAATCTTGGCGTATCGGATAATTGAAAATTTCTGCTATCAGCGCTTTTTTTCCCATAAGATGCGTCGCGAATATTAACTGACAATAAATTTGTACCCAAAGATTTAAATTGCGCAAGTGCATGCGCGGTCGCTAATTGGCTTGATGAAATTAAGGCAACAACAGACCCCGTACCTACTAATACACCTAAAATAGCCAAAAATGAGCGTAATTTCGCACTCATGATATTCACAACGGCTTCTCGAATGTAGGGTAGTATTTTCATCAATGACTCTTTTTTTCTAGCGCTTCTGGATCAATTAGCAAACCATCACGAATATGTATTGCGCGATGACACTGTGCTGCAACCTCTAAGGAATGCGTAATAATCACCACTGTCGCGCCTATCTCTTCCATTTGACTCGTTAATAAATCCATAATTTGTTGCGTTGTTTTCGTATCCAACGCCCCTGTCGGCTCATCCGCCATAATAATACTCGGCTTTCCAATTAAGGCTCTGGCAATCGCAACACGTTGCTGTTGTCCACCAGATAATTCAGTGGGACGGTGATGAGCAAATTTTTCCATATGGACTTTTGCCAACATCGCCATCGCTAAATCACTCATGGCCTTCGCACTTAATTTATCTTCATGACGATAAGTTAAAGGTAACATCACATTATCAATTGCGGATAATTTGGGTAATAAAAAAAATTGCTGAAAAATAAAACCCAATCGCTTATTACGTAATGCCGATAATTCATCGCCTAAAAATTTCGATGTGTCCATACCATCTAAATAATATTTTCCGCTCGTGGGTTTATCTAGCAAGCCCAAAATATTCATTGTCGTAGATTTTCCAGAACCCGACGGACCCACAATTGCAACCAACTCTCCTTGTTCAATGGTTAAGCTAATCCCTTTAAGCGCTTCGAAAATAGAATCGCCCATGCGGTAGGATTTTTTTACGTTGTCTAACTTAATCATAGTTTGTCGCTTCGTTTTTTTACTTCGCTAGGCCACCCAACGCACTTACTTAGGAAGCTGGCGCTTCCTGCGTGCGTGCTTCTGACTCACGCGTTCGCTCATTCACACGTCTGGCGCTTCGTTTTTTTACTTCGCTGGGCCACCCAACGCACTTACTTAGGAAGCTGGCGCTTCCTGCGTGCGTGCTTCTGACTCACGCGTTCGCTCATTCATCGCCTATGCGTGCTCACTGTCGCTATTCAGGCACCACTACCTTATCGCCCACATTCACGCCACTAATAATCACAATTTGCGTTGATGATGTTTCACCCACTAACACCGGCGTCGCTTTTATTTTTCCATTAGCACCTGAGACCATGACAACATTATTACCATTTTGTTGTGTCACTGCATTCACTGGCAACATAATATGCGGCGTGCCTTTAATATCAATTTCAAATTTGGCAGTCATCCCCACGCGAATTTTTTTGATAACATCTACAGCTATTTTCGGAATATTAATTTTAACGGTAAACATGCTTAAACCGCCGCCACCACCGCCCCCTTGATTTGCCTGCACAGAAACGGCCGTCACAACGCCTTTCAATTGTGTACCCGGGAATGCATTGCCCGTCACAATCACAGCCATATTTTCACGAATACGATCAATGTCCACTTCACTCACATCAAAAGTAGCACTCAATCCACTCAAATCCCCAATGGATAGCAAGAGGTCGCCTTCCTTAACAGAATCACCCACCCTCAATTTTCCTGATGTGGTACCCCCTGCGCTATTTGTTTTGGGTTGTGGAAATAACGCAACACCTGTTCCTGTTGCTGGAATTTCAATATGCTGAAAACGTCGCTCTAAAATTGTATTTACCTTGGTGGTATCAGACAATGATAATGATTCAATTTTTTTTGAATCCACCTTGGCTGTGCGCAATACTTTTTCTAATGCATACTGCGACTGTAAATAATCTAACTTCGCACTATCAAACGATGTTTGCGCAGTAATATAATCATTTTTTGCAATCACACCCGCTTTATATAATACTTCTGTCCCGGCGAAAGTTGTTTTACCCGTCACATACGCTTGTTTTTTTGTTAAGAAATCATTAACTGCTTTACGATAACTATCGGATAACGGCTTTGAATCAATAATCAATAATTTTTGTCCATCCTTTACGCGTTCTCCATAAGTAAAGTCGATTGCTGAAATATTTCCCCCAACAGGACTAATCACCGCGCTTGTCGAAATGGGAAATAAATCACCCGTAAAATATAATTTCTTGACCGGCGTTTCCAATTTTGCCACTATTATTTGCGTTTTTTGAATTTTATTTTTTTTATTTTTTTGGTCACATGCTGTTAATAAAAAAACGCATGATAATAATAAAATAATGATTCGCATAGTTGCTCCACAATCTTCTTTAATATCTCAGTTTAATGTGCCATTTATCTAATGTGATACCCAATGTTTGATAAAGCGTTGTTATATCATTTAAATAGCTAATTTTTGTTGAAATCAATGCAATTTGTGATGACAACAAAGTTTGTTCTAGGGTGGTTAATTGAAATGCAGGTATTTTTCCATATTTTAATTGTAACTTCGAATTTTTCACTGTTTGCTCATTTAGTATCACACCATCTTCTGAAATTTTAATTTGTTCTTGATCATTACGAATTTGATCCCATTGATTCATGACATTACTGATTAAGGTTTCTTTTGTTTGTGTTAAATTCATTTCGGCTGTTTCAATCGCAATTTTCGCGTTTACTTCATTTTGTTTTAAATTAATTTGGTCGATAGGAACGCTCAAGCTAAAAGCCAAACTAGGATTAGTTGATGTGTTGGCAATCGGTGAACCTAAGGCTGTGCGTTGACTGCCAACCGTTGTGGCAGCAGTCATACTCAAAGTCCATTTTCGTGCATCTTTTGCCGTGATTAACGCCCGCTTGGTTATTTTCAAAGCTAACAAAGCTTGCAAATAATTAATATTGGTTTTTAATGCAATTTCAGTACATTTTTTTAATGTTGGGACGTGTGCATTTCTTACGTGAATGGATTGATCGATAATGATATTAGCATCCGATCTCAGGCCTAGTGATGTTAAAAACAAGAGATAATCCGTGCGCAGGGATTGTTGCGCCTGAACCACGCTCAATTGTGCGGATGCCACACTGGATTCTTCTTGCAACAATTCACTGGGTGCCAAGGTCCCAGCTTCTACTTCTAATTTAGCATTAGCAACATCTTGCGCTTGGCTCGTATAATTTTGTTTATTAGTAACCAGCGTACCATACGCTTGAACCAATGTGCGATAAGCGTTGATCACCGCAACAACAGAAGTAATCACGCTATTTTTAAAAGTAAGTCTTGCTGTTTTTTCATTGTCATAAGCGTTTTCATAAGGAACGTCATTCACTGCAAACCCAAATCCCTTCAAAATCTGCTGCTGGATCTGCAAAGCCTGATTACCTATGCCGCCTAATAAATTATTCGTATACGTATCTGAAAAGCTGGTGCCCGATGGCGCATTCACAGCAATACCGGTTCCGGTTGACCAGGTTGGATAAGCGCCATTCACTACTGTTGATGTTAATGTAAACGGAGACCACTGCACTTTCGATGGTTGTAATGCAACTTCCAGTGCAAATTTATTACTGATTCGGTTTAATTCTGCAATACGGACAGCAGGATTACTCCGAAGCGATAAGGCAATCGCTTCAAATAAACTCATGTGTCTTGCGACAGGCGGCAACGATTCAGGATTGGGTAATTTTGCAGCGCCTTCATCCAAAACAGGCTCGTAGGAATGGGGGTAACTGGATTCTGAATCTGCTTCAGCACGACGCAACAAACGATGACCCTCAACAGAATCACCATACACTTTGGCATACCAATCTGTTTGCGTGGGTTTGAAACGGGCTGGGGCTGGTGGTGGTAATGCTGCTGTATCGGGTGAAACAGTGGGCTCAGGCAATGCTTCAAGCGCATAAGCATTAAAACAGCTTATTTGCTGCATTATAAATAATATGAGGAGAAATTTCCGCATCTAAACTGCCTTTTGTCCCTAAATGAACTTTACCAGTCTACAGGAACCCTGTATCTTTTTGAATCGTAGATGAGCAAAATAAAGAGATAATTTTGAAACTAGTGGCCGATGATAAAATCCCTTATATCGCTGAGTTTTTTACGCCCTGCGATAGCATTATTATGCTACCCGGTGAGTCTATAGCTCATCATGATTTAATTGACGCAGATATTTTATTAACGCGCACCGTAACAAAAATTAATGCTCATTTATTGAACAACACATCCGTTAAATTTGTCGGTACCGCAACCACTGGCACCGATCACATTGAAACAGATTGGCTCACTCAGCAAAGTATTTTCCTCGCCACGGCCGCAGGCGCAAATTCACAAGCTGTTTTTGAGTATGTTTCTGACTGCATCGCCGTTCTACAGAAAAAAAATTATTTAACCGGATCAACATTAACAGCGGGCATTATTGGCTTTGGTCGTATTGGTCGACTGGTTGCTGATTTATTACAAGCCTTGGGATTTAATGTAATAATTTATGACCCGCTATTAACCGAAAAATTACGTTATCATTTTGTTTCGTTAGATGAATTAATAGCGTATGCAGATTTAATTTCAATTCACACGCCATTAACCAAAACGGGGCTATTTCCAACGTATCACATGATTAATGAAATACTGTTAAAAAAAATAAAATCAAGTGCGGTATTAATCAATACCTCACGTGGCAGTGTTATTGATCAACAAGCATTATTAAATCATAAAAATATTACATTGTGTTTAGATGTATGGGAGCATGAACCCAAAATATCCCTTGAATTGCTGAATAAAGTGATCATTGGAACACCGCACATTGCCGGTTACAGTATGGAAGCGAAATACCGCGCAACAGAAATGATTTATGAAAGTGCTGCACAATTTTTTGGATGGGACCCATCAATCACCCATCAAAAAAATAATTTTGCTAACAGAAATAAATTATCAACGCCGAAATATGATCCTCTGACACATACCCAGCAATTTAAAAATGCTTTTCAAAACTGCAAAACAGATGATGAAATTGCAACTGTTTTTATGCACGAGAGAAAACATTATCGCTTAAGGTAGTGCCATTGGACTAAACCCCCCTCGTAAAAAATAGGCTATACCGCTATTTTATTGGGGGGATTATATTACAGTTGATCTGCATTTTCTGCCAAATAAGCAGCGACACCCGCAGTGGATGCTTTCATCCCTTTATCGCCTTTTTTCCAATTAGCTGGACACACTTCGCCGTGTTTTTCAGTGAATTGTAATGCATCAATAATACGGATAATTTCAGCCATGCTGCGACCCAATGGTAAATCATTAATTATTTCAGACCGAACTATGCCGTCACGATCAATAATAAATGCGCCACGCAATGCAACACCCGCTTCAGGATGTTCAACACCATATGAACGGGCAATCGAATGCGTTACATCTGCAATCATCGTGTATTTCACTTCGCCAATACCGCCCTTGTTAATCGGCGTATTACGCCATGCATTATGCGTAAACTGTGAATCAATTGATACTGACAACACTTCCACATTAAGCGCTTTAAATTCTTTCATCGCGTGATCTAGGGCAATTAATTCAGATGGGCAAACAAAGGTAAAATCGAGCGGGTAAAAGAAAACCAAAACATATTTACCTTTCGTTTCTGTTTTAAAATGGTATTTTACAATTTCACCATTTCCGAGAACGGCTTGTGTTTCAAAATCAGGTGCGGGTCTTGTTACTAATGACATAATAATTACCTCGTAGAATTAGGGAATCGACAGAATAACGCACTTGTCAAGCCAGCTCAACTCTTGTATCGTGATTTCAACAATAAACCAAAAGGAAATAAATCATGGCATTTGAATTACCCACCCTCCCTTACGCGATGGATGCACTCGCACCCGCTATTTCAAAAGAAACGCTTGAATATCATTACGGAAAACATCATCGCGCCTATGTGACCAATTTAAACAATTTAATTCCAGGTACTGAATTTGAGCACATGACGCTTGAAGAAATTATGCTAAAAGCAAAAGGGGGTATTTTTAATAATGCAGCACAAATTTGGAATCATACGTTTTATTGGCATAGTTTGTCTCCCCAAGCTGGCGGTGAACCCACTGGTGAATTGGCTGAAAAAATTAAAAAGGCATTTGCTTCCTTTGAAGAATTTAAAACGCTCTTTACTAAAGCAGCCATAACACAATTTGGATCGGGTTGGGCATGGCTTGTGAAAAATAATGTAGGTGAATTAGAAATTATTCAAACCAGCAACGCAGGAAATCCCTTATTAGAGGGCAAAAAACCTTTACTAACCTGTGATGTGTGGGAACATGCTTACTACATCGACACACGCAATGATCGTGCAGCCTACATTGCAAATTTCTGGAAACTGGTGAATTGGCAGTTTGCTGAGCGTAATTATAAATAGCACAGAAGCGGGGGCGGCAGCCCTCGCGCTTATCTCGCGAGATACTATGATAAAGATCATCGTCAACGGCGCTTCCGGCAAAATGGGTCGCACAACCGTTGCCGCTATTGCAAACGAAAAAGATTTGCAATTAGTTGCAACCTCATCACGCGATGATGATTTATACGGCATCATTAAAAAGCACCAAGCCGATGTTGTAATTGATTGGACTACGCCAACCACTGTTTTTGAAAATACCCAAATTATCATTAATGCCGGAGCACGCCCGATTATTGGCACAACAGGATTAACGCTAGAACAAATCGAACCACTCTCACAACAATGTAAAGCAAAAAAGCAAGGCGCGATTATCGCCCCTAACTTTTCAATCGGCGCTATTTTAATGATGAAATACGCACAGGATGCGGCAAGTTATTTTCCTGATGTTGAAATAATTGAATACCATCATCCTGCAAAATTAGATGCGCCATCAGGTACAGCAAAAAAAACGGCGGAATTAATTGGCAAAACAATGCCAATTCATTCTGTGCGATTGCCTGGCATTTTTGCAGAACAAGATGTGATTTTTGCAAGTCCCTATGAAAAATTAATTATTCGCCATGCTGCGTCAGACAGAAACGCCATGATGCCAGGTTTATTTTTATGTTGCCGCAAAATAATGGAATTGAATCATTTGGTTTATGGAATGGAAAATTTAATCTGAACCAGCTGTAACTGATGCAATGCCTCCGCAAAAGCTTTTCCTTGATAATTTTTTTCAAGCAATGCGTTAATATCAACATTTTTTGTAGCAGCCAATGCCTTCAGTAAAATTAATTCATGATTTTGATTTTTATAAACAGCACGACAAGCAAGCACCCATTGCGCAAATCGTTCTGGACGACGAAAGGCGTCGATTGATTTTAGAATAAATAATAATTGCTCTGCATTTCTCACCTCTAAATGATGATAAACATCATGGTATTTTGAAACCAAAATCGCCAGCTCTGTAAATTCGCTGGGAACACGAAAACGAGTACAAATCACCTTTACTTTATCCTGTGGCAAATGCGATAAAAGTGCAGCAAATCGCACTGTGCCTTCATGACTCATTTTAACTGCATTGTTTAACGCCGACAAATTCGCATTGTTCTTAAATTCCGGAAATAAAACAAACAACGCATCACAATTTTTTAATACTTCAAAAAAGCGATCGGGCTTTTCTGAAACAAGCGCACGTGACAATTCTTTCCAAACACGCTCTGAAACCAGCGCATCAATTTCACCTGATTTCACCATTTGTTTCATCAAGGTATTTGTTTCTGGATGCACTTTGAAATCATAAAAACGAGATGCAAAACGTGCGACCCGTAAAATTCGTACAGGATCTTCTGAAAACGCGGGCGAAACGTGGCGCAGTATTTTTTGTCTTATATCTGCTTGCCCATGATACGGATCAAACAATTCACCCGTTATATTATTTTTAGCAATCGCATTGATCGTTAAATCACGTCTCATTAAATCATCTGCAAGTGAGACATCAGGTGTTGCATAAAAATGAAAACCTTTATAGCCTTTGCCCGTTTTTCGCTCTGTTCGCGCAAGCGCATATTCTTCGTGTGTCTTTGGGTGCAAAAAAACAGGGAAATCTTTACCGACCGGTTGATATCCCTTTGCAATCATATCTGCAGGCGAGCTACCAACGACAACCCAATCACGCTCAGTCACGGGTTTGCCTAAAAGTTCATCTCGTACTGCGCCGCCTACCAAATAGATTTCCAAGTGTGATATCCTTGCTGTCATTTTAAAGAACCATTATAACAGCCTCATTATTTTAAAAAACAGAGATCAACTATAATTATGAAATCTTATTTGCAAAACTTAATTCCACAACACTGTCTATCTCACCTAGCAGGGAAATTAGCCAACCTCCGCCTTGGATTGATAACCCGATGGGCAATTAAAAAATTTATTACCCATTACAAAGTAAATATTGAAGAAGCAAAAATTACAGACTATCGTGAATTTAAAACATTCAATGAATTTTTTACGCGTGAATTAAAATCAAATGCACGCGTTATTGCCCTTAATGAAAATAGCATAATTAGCCCTGTTGATGGCTGTATCAGTGAATTAGGTGCAATTGAAAAAGACAAATTATTACAAGCCAAAGGCGCCTATTTTAATTTATTGGACTTATGCGCTGGCAATAAAGCATTAAATAAAACATTTGAAAACGGTTCATTCCTAACAATTTATTTAGCACCCAAAGATTATCATCGTTTTCACATGCCCATTGCTGGGAAATTATTGCAAATGATTTATGTTCCTGGAAAATTATATTCTGTTAACCCTGCTTCCGTTCAAAATGTGCCCGGATTATTTGCACTAAATGAACGCGTTATTTGTGTTTTTGAAACAAGCATTGGAAAAATGGCTTTTATTGCTGTTGGCGCCATGATTGTGGGCAGTATCGCAATGAATTGGCATGGCATTGTCACACCATCAAAAAATCGGGTTATGGCACTATGGAATTATTCTGATAAAAATATACATTTACAAAAAGGGGATGAAATAGGTCATTTTCGATTAGGGTCTACTGTCATTTTATTAACAGAGCAAAATGCAGTTGAATGGGATTTAATATTACATGCTGAAAAAACACTACAACTGGGCGAAACAATCGGAAAAACAGCAGGAAAAGCATCATTTCGTGCGTAAACATCAAATTGATAACTGCCATTTTTCTTCATGGACATTAAAAAATGATATTGCTTCCATGCCAACAAAAATCGCTTATTTTTTTTCAGAAAATGCAAATATTCTACACATATTTTTGTGCCGTTAATTAACAATCCACAATATGTATCAACAAAAATTAATTTTGGTTGTTGATGCGTTAAATCACGCGCCACCAATCCCGCTAAATAATTTGCATCCTTTTTTTGTCGATGGGTCAGCATATTCAAAAATGCTAGGTTAGTATAATTACGCATCCACAATAAAAATTCGAAAGATCCGCGATGGTAAGCGCCAGCATGAGACACAGCGGAAATAAAGCTCGATGGATAGGCAGATAAAATATACACTGGCTGATGAAATTCGGTTTTATGCAAAAAACAGATTAGCGACTGGTATCCTTTCTTTTGCGAAGCCTCTAGGATAAACATAACAAGCAGGCAATAGACCGGCAAAATAAACAAAAACAATCCAACTCCAAAATTCAACAAAATACTGTGTGGATGATTATGTTTAATATACAGCACCAGCATAAAAATATTAAAAAAAATCGAAATCGAAAATGCTGGCAAGATATGATAATACCAAGGAATATTTTGTATAAAATAAACAATTAGATCGCCAGTTAATACCAAAACACAAATCAAAGATAATTTTTTCAATGGATTGTTTTTGTAGCAGGCAAAATAAATTAAATAACTTGAAAAACACGATATGACAGGCACCTGTACCAAAGAATCAAACCATGTCGCTCTAAACGATTCATAATAAAAACGAAGGGTAATCGGAACTATCGTTGATAAATAAGCATTAAAAAAGACAGCAATCACCGTCAAATACCCCAGCAACACAATCAAAACACACAACATTTCCGGTCTAAAATACGCTTTCTTTTCTTTATGTTGGGCATGAAAAATCAACACAGCATACACTTCTAATAAAATAAATATAACAATAAAAAATGGCTTAATTAAAAAGCCAATCGCTCCCAATATTCCAACGAAAAGTGCAAGCGCTATATTTATTTTTTTATTTTCTAATCGACACGTCAATAACAAAAAATAAGGTGTTGTCAACATTAAAAAGAAATGTTCGCGTTGCGAAAATGCTTCGGCCGGCAAAACAAGAAACATAATAGATAAAGCTAACACCATGACAACCAGTAAGTTTTCTTGGCTGGTTAAAAGTATTTTTTTTATTAATACATAAGAAATAAAAAGTAGCGCGGTGGCACAAAAAAACGTGTAGAGTAGCAATCCAAAAATGCGAGGAACGAAAAACATTTTTTCAAGCAGTATTTCTGGCGTGTAAATAAAAATGGCCATCGGCGGCGTGGTTTCAAAAAAATTTGAGACATAATTTCCGCCCTTTAATACAATGCCAGCCAATTGTGTTAACCATAAATCATCGGGCGATAGCAGAAACTGCGATTGTATGAACCCTGCAAACCCATAAACAACAAGCAGGCCCATCCATAGAATTAACTTTTGCTTCTTCGTTAACTGCATTTTCATCCTTACGCCCTGTCAAATGAAAAGCTTATCACATCTTGAATATCTTTTGTTTTTGCATGGTGCATTAATAATCGATCCACTCCAATCGCAACACCAGCACAATTTGGCAACCCTGACTTTAACGCATCTATAAAATAATGGTCTATTTTAGGAATTGTTTGACCATTATCTTTTCGATCACGCTGATTTTTTTCAAATCGTTTTAATTGCTCTGTTGCATCTGTTAGTTCATGAAAGCCATTTGCAACTTCCAACCCATTAATATATAACTCAAAACGTTGCGCAACCCCATTTTCAATAATTGAAAGCGCTGCTTGCGATGGTGGAAAATCATATAAAAATAAGGGTTTTTCGATTCCCATGGTTGGCTCAATTAAATGCGACAATAAAATTTGCAATGCTGTGTCGCGATCGATTTTTTCCGCATCAATATTTATATTATTTTCTAAAATGACTTTCTTTAATTCTAATAAATTAATTTTTAATGGATCAATATTTAAATGATTTAAAAATAATTGCTGGTAAGATATTTTTTCAGCAGATTCTGTGTTAACAGTAAATTGCAAAAAATCATTGATTTCATTCATTAAATCATGATGATTGAAATCAGGGCGATACCATTCGAGCATGGTAAATTCGGGGTTATGTTGATGGCCCAATTCCCCTACGCGAAATGATTTTGTGATTTGATAAATTGATCCGCAACCTTGTGCTAATAATCTTTTCATCGCGTATTCAGGGGATGTTTGTAGATAATAATTTTTTTGCCCATTAATGGGGACGGAAAAACTTTCAATGTGTGGATCAGTGACGGTATATTGGCATAATAATGGTGTTTCTACTTCTAATATATGACGAGTTGCGAAAAATTTACGAATTTGTACATATAGCTCAGCACGTAACCGCAGGCTTTTTTGCGTGACAATTGGCTTCCAGTCTGGCAAAAGCATAATTTTAGTTCCATTAATATTGAAAAGAACGAAATCGGCATGTTACAATTTATTTGTAGCTAGCCAAGAGTGGGTTTAGGTCACTGAGCTCCTGTTTAAAAACCTTGGTTGGCTTTTTTTATATCTGCAGTGTTTTAACCGGGAACTCTTTACCGATAAATGGTTTGTGAGCCAACAAATTAAGATGCCTTAATTCTGTTTTTTGTCTTAGTGTTGCATATTGTTCCACCCAATCAGGCCAACCCAAAAATAAATTACTCTGTGCTATGTACACCACGCTCAATTCATCTTGCACTCGCTTTCCACGCAAAAGCACATAAGCAACAATATCGACAAGCTGAATTAAATGATTGTTATGTGATTTTACAAAATGTAACGAATCAATGATATGATCAACCTTTACTGAATGAGAACCGAATCCGGTATTTATTGTTTTGAATCGCTCTAAATCATCAATCAATCTTTGTTCAATATCACGATTTTCATCAGCTATTAACAAACCTAAAGCATTTTCACGAACCAAATAATTTTCGACATGCTCTATCAGAAATAAAAAGGCCAACTGATGAGGATGTAAATTTTCTTTATTTGCTAACTTATCGATAACTGTATAGATAACCTGAAGATTATGGTTTTTTATAACTTTTAATAAATCTTCTACAATTTCAATGCGCTGTTCCACCTTTAACTTGGAAAAATATCTACCTTTTCCTTTATGAATTTCATAACCATGAAATTCGAAGTCAGTATTACGAGAAACTTCACCGCAATGTTTTAATCCAAGCATGCGAATGTCGTTTTCAACAGATCTCACAGCATAATCATCGACAACCAATGCAGCAATCAAATGATATGGCTGCAATAAATCATCTGAACGTATACCAGTATTGCCTGATTCATCGATGTAAATAAGCTTCATTGCAAAAAAAATCCATTGCTGTAGGTTTTCAGGTCATGCTCAAGATTCCGGGTGCGTTTCTGTGCTAATTATATTTTCGCACGCGACAGATACTCACCCTTACGCGTATCGACTTTAATAATATCGCCTTCTTCAATAAACAAAGGAACGCGAACAACAGCACCTGTTTCTAATGTGGCTGGTTTCGTACCGCCTGTCGCGGTATCACCGCGAACACCAGGATCCGTTTGCGTAATTTTCAGTGTGATTGTATTAGGCGCCTCAATTAATAATGGCGCACCATTCCACAAAGTCATAATGTAGGTTTCTTGTTCCTTCAACCATTGTTTTGTATCACCCACAGCGGTTGCGCCTGCAGAAATTTGCTCAAACGTTTCTGGATTCATAAAATGCCAAAACTCACCATCACAATATAAATATTGCATATCGCAATCCGTCACATCAGCACCCTCAAGCACATCACCTGATTTAAAAGTACGCTCAAGCACACGGCCTGTTTTCAAGTTGCGTAATCGCACACGGTTAAACGCTTGACCTTTGCCGGGCTTAACGTATTCGTTTTCTAAGATGCTATACGGATCTTGATCGATCATGACTTTTAATCCGCCTTTGAATTCATTGGTGCTGAACTTGCTCATGAGGTACTCTCTTTAGTCTGTTTTGAATGCAGTAATGCTATGATATTGAATGCAGAAAGTCGAGTAAAGCTTATGACCATTCTACAAATTGCCATCCCCACACCGCTCAGACAAACGTTTGATTACTTAGCATCGCCTGATACTACTGATTATCAATTAGGGCAACGCGTTAAAGTGCCTTTTGGTCGTCGAGAATTAATTGGTGTTATTGTTGGACTATCTGAATCATCTTATTTTCCTATTCATAAATTAAAATCCATTATTTCAATCATTGATGAATCGCCTTTACTAGACGAGAAATTATTATCACTTTATCATTGGGCAAGCGAATATTATCAACATCCTGTTGGCGATGTGATTTTGGGGTCGTTGCCGAAGAGGATTCGCGATGCTACAAATCCCCCCGGGTTGCTGCCGCAACCCGACCCCCTTTTTCAAAGGGGGTCAACGCACGCCGATTTCAAATTAACAGCTGAGCAACAAATAGCAGTTGATACAATTATCGAAACAAAAAATTTCCAACCCTTTTTATTATCCGGCGTTACTGGCAGCGGAAAAACAGAAATATATTTACGCGTGATTGCAGAAACGCTGAAAAAAAATAAACAAGCATTGGTACTCGTTCCTGAAATTTCATTAACACCACAAACCGTTGCACGCTTTGAAGCGCGATTTACTGCGCCCGTTTTACTATACCATTCTGGATTGAGCGATAAAAAAAGAATAGCCGCCTGGATGCAAGCAACAAAAGATCATCCTTGTATTGTGATTGGCACACGTTCCGCCGTTTTTGTGCCCTTAAAAAATATTGGCGTAATTGTAATTGACGAAGAACATGATATTTCATTCAAGCAGCAAAGTGGTTTCCGTTACTCTGCACGAAATGTTGCGGTAATGCGCGCAAAATATACCGATATTCCCATTATTATGGGAACAGCAACACCCTCTTTAGAAAGTTTAAAGAATGTTGCTCGAAAAAAATATCATTTACTCACATTATCAGAGCGCGCAGGCAATGCAACCTTACCCAAAATTACATTACATAATATTTGCGGTGAAAAATTACATCAAGGTTTAAGCCCCAAATTAATTAAAATTATGCAGTCGCATTTAGAAAAAAACAATCAAATTTTATTATTTTTAAATCGCCGAGGATATGCGCCTGTATTAATGTGTCATCAATGCGGTTGGTTTGCGGTTTGCGCACATTGCGATGCGCGATTAACATTGCACTCTAATCCCCAACGTTTAATTTGCCACCATTGCGGATTTCACACTAATATTATGCGTGTTTGCACTGAGTGTAAGCAAAGTGAATTAACCGCATTAGGATTAGGCACGGAACAATTAGAGCAAACAATTCATGCGTTATTTCCACATAAAAAAACATGTCGTGTGGACCGCGATAATATTAAAAGTTTTTCAGCACTTGAGAAAACATTAACATCAGTGCGCAAACAAGAAGTCGATATTTTAATTGGCACGCAAATGCTGGTGAAGGGTCATCATTTTGAAAACGTGACTTTGGTTGCCGCCATTGACATTGACAATGCCTTATTTTCCAGTGATTTTCGTGCGGTTGAACGATTAGGGCAATCTTTAATTCAAGTCGCTGGCCGTGCAGGACGCGCCGATAAAATTGGCGAAGTATTTATTCAAACACATCATCCTGAACACGCTTTATTACAAACCTTATTTCAATCAGGTTACGCTGCATTTGCCGATACATTATTAAACGAACGCAAACAAGCGGGATTACCACCCTTTTCATCCATGATTTTATTACGTGCTGAAGCAAAAGATAAAATGCGTGTTCAACAATTTCTAGCATCAGTGAAAATTACTTTATTAAAAAATAATAATCAAATTGACATTGCAGGACCCTTTCCCGTTGCGATGGAAAAAAAGGCAGGGCTTTATCGCATGCAATTATTTTTGCAATCACTTAACCGGCCATTATTGCAAAAATCATTGAAGGAATTTTTAGTTTCACAAGAGAAACAAAAAGCAGTTTCTGGATTAAAATGGTTTTTAGATGTTGATCCGATGGAGATGGGTTAGTTATCCCAATAAATAATCTGAATAATGCAAGACACGAATATCACCATGCTGCATTGTTTCGCCATTATATAAAACAATCATACGATCTTGTTTTTCAGAAAAATGTTTGAGTGTTGCCGACATTTTAGGTGTATAGGTATTCGATTTTTTTATTTCAATAAAATCACAACGCGTTTTTTTATCAACGATTAAATCTATTTCAGCTTTATCTTGCGTTCGAAGATAAAATAATTCATCACTACTGCCAGTGTGTTTTGTTTTTTTCATCACTTCACTCACAATGTAATTTTCAAACAAAGGGCCTGCTAAAGGACCCTTATCATACAAATCAAAATTAATAATGCTCGTTAAATAAGAAATTAAACCTGTATCATAAAAATAAATTTTAGGGCTTTTTGTAATGCGACTGCCATAATTTTTATGATAAGGCGGCAATAAAAAAATAATATAAGATGCTTCTAAAACAGAGATCCAGCGTTTAATCGTAGGAACAGAAACGCCTATTTCTCTCGCATAATGCGACATATCTAATATTTGAGAAACATTGGCTGCTAATAATTGAATTAATCTACGAAAATCTCGTCTGTCTCCAATTTGTGTTAATGCTTGAACGTCTTTGGTGAGATAAGTATCTAAATATGAGGCATACCATAAATCTGAATCGCGATATTCGCGTAATACCAATTCAGGATAACCCCCACAATAAATAGAATTATGCTGTTCTGTTTTTGGCGTTTCTGAAAATTGTAATGGCAATTGCGTCATCAAGCCGATACGACCCGCCAATGACTCTGAAACATTTTTCAAAAAACTAAACTGACTGGATCCGGTGATAACGAAGCGACCGTAGTTTGATCGATCGTTATCAACCAATATTTTAAGTTGATTAAATAATTTTGGAACGAATTGCACTTCATCAAAAATCACATGATCATGGTGTTGCTTTAAAAACCCTTTTGGGTCTTCTTCAAAAGCCGTGATATTGAAATCATCATCGAAGGTGATGTGGTTGTAATTGGGTAGCGCATGTTTTAATAGGGTTGTTTTGCCAGATTGTCTCGGGCCTGTGATGCCGATCACTGGAAATGCGCGCAAAAAACGATTGAGCAGTGGTGCTGTTATTCTATCGATAAACATAATTTACCCTGTAATTTTAATATTCAATGTTAATATTACAGGGTAAAATTGATGAAATCAATGAGTTAAAGGCATTAAGAAACACTCTTGTGTTGGTTAATATATGATCAGTTATAGCTGACCAGAATAGAGCATCATATGCAATACGAGAAAGTGGTATGCCATGTACATGTTCCTAAACATTCATTAAGGTACAATTAATTTCACCTGTTTTACGTATTTATATTGTATTTTTATTAATCAATCTGTATTATTTGGCTTGATTTAATAAAATTAACAATTTGAGGAAATAATATGCGCCCTTTATCTCTACAAACGTATCAAGATTTTTTTCATAGTCAAAGTAGTACAAACGTTCAAGACCTAATTAACAAACTAAGAATAAAAGCAAACTTCTCACTAGATTTCTTTGGCGTGGGAACAGCAAATTATTTGTTGCAAGAGATCGCTCTTTTGGAACTTGTTACCGGTACTTTGGTCAGCGGTACCGAATTTAAAACTGATGAAGAATTTTTTAACTTCCAACGTCGCTTTGGTACTCAAATGCCACATAGTGATAAGATCAAGGAATACAACATGCGAGGCGGTAAGTTACCGTTTGTAAACAATCATAACGAGTCAATGCAAAAAAACGGCCTATTTTTGGGTGTTGATGAACGTTTGGTGGTTGCAGTATTAGAGAAAATCAATTTAGGAAAGCTTACCCAACAAGTTGAAGCTTGGGTTCTTGCACAACAAGCAGCAGCACAAAACACACCTGTCATGCATCAGTAATATCACTCGTTATATACCCAACTTGTCGCAATACTGAAGTATTGCGACAGTTTTGTGATATTTTTGTCACAATACTTGAGTATTGTGACACATTTATGTCACAATTCTGGAATATTGTGACACTTTTGTCACAATACTCACAAAGATCACACCAATGTCCACAAAAAAAGACCTAGCGCAAATTATCTTAACATTGCTCAATGCAAATAAAGCTACGTCACTCTCTGAAATTGCGCAGGCGGCAGGATTATCGCCAGAATCCGCCGCTGAACGCAGAACTATTCAACGCGCGTTAGCAAATTTAATCGAATCAAAAAAAATTGAGGTTGAAGGCCAAGCGCGCGCCAGAGTTTACCGACTCATATCCGACGTTAATCATGACGAAAAAATGTCAATCTCTAAAGAATCAATGGCACTGCGAATTTATCTTTCGCAGCCTGTCGATAAAAGAAAACCCGCTCCTTACAATCCTGATTTTCTAAAATCGTATCAACCTAATAAAACGCATTATCTCGACACGCAATTGAAAAAAAAATTACACGAAATAGGAAAAGCCGAACCCGTTATGCGGCCCGCAGGAACTTATGCGCGTACTATCTTCAATCGTCTGTTAATAGATTTATCGTGGAATTCAAGTCGATTAGAAGGCAACACGTATTCTCTTTTGGAAACGCAACGCTTAATTGAAAAAAATGAAATTGCGCCAGGAAAAGATGCGACTGAAACACAAATGATTTTAAATCATAAAAATGCTATCGAATATATTATGGATTCTGTCGATGAACCAAAAATCACAGCGCACGAAATTCGCAGCATTCATGCCTTACTATCTGAAAATTTATTACCCAATCCTGCCGCTTGTGGGCGTATTCGCCAAATAGCAGTGGCTGTTTCCGGCACCACTTATTTACCACTTGGCAACCCACATTTATTACAAGAATATTTTGACCTGATTGTTGAAAAAATAAATTTAATTGATGATCCTTTTGAACAATCTTTTTTTGCATTAACGCATTTGTCGTATTTGCAATCTTTTGAAGACGTAAACAAAAGAACATCTCGTTTAACGGCCAATATTCCATTAATTAAGCATAATTTAAAACCTTTGTCTTTTATTGACGTAAGTCAGGAAAATTATGTAACTGCGTTGCTGGGTGTATATGAAAAAAATGATGTCTGCTTGTTACGTGATTTTTACGAACATGCTTATTATCAATCTGCAGAACGTTATTCGGAAGAGCAGCAAAAAACAATGAGCGAACCTAATTTATTTAGGTTAAGACATCGTGATGCGATACAGTCCATTATACAAACTATCATTCTTGAGAACGCAAAAGAAAAAAACCCTACGCTACACGTTAAAGAATTAATTGCAAAATTAGCATTACCAAAATCTGAATCTGACACATTATTTCAGATAATTGAAATTGAGCTTTTAGGTTTGCATGAGGGAAATATCGTGCGCTATAAGATTCTGCCTAACGAATTCGAAGCTTGGTCTCGTCGGTAATTCCTCGCACCTCACTAAGTCACCAGGTAACAGATAAGCAATAATTTTGACGCTCGCAATTACCCCCTTTGAAAAAGGGGGTCGGTTTAAAGACGTTACGCCTATTTCAACAAGCAACGAAATATCACGTCTTTAAACCGGGAGGATTTATACAAAAAATCCTTTTCTAGGCAGGAATTTTTAGCATCGATTTTACTGTCACATCCGGAAGCTCAGTCGTTGGAACTCTTAACTGTAAAAGATCATTAGCATTCGGTTGTTTTTTAGAAATACCAAAAAGTTCATCCATCCAGTCATCATCTTTACTACTGCCTTGTTCAGCAACTGGCACAGTCAGCACTACTATCGATGGCTTGAAAAATGCAACGCTACTATATTGAGGCGGAGGACTATCAATTTCAGATTCCCGCATTGCATCAAATAATGCTTCATTTTCTAGTGTGAATTCTCTAGTAGGCAAAACCAATTGTTCTTCGATATTTTCTGTACTAACTACATTGGGCGTTAACAGTTTTTCTTCTGGCATTAATTTTTTCTGATTATTCGATGGATGCTCTAAATTGATTTTTTCGATATCGTCTTTTATAGCATCAATCACCCACTTTTTTATTATCTCCGGGCTGATATTTAATTTTAAGGTATTATTCATCCACATCAATGCAACATACGCATTATCAGTTATAAATGGCTTCATAACTTCTGAAAAACAAGCCCCACCTTTCAATCTTTCTATTTTCAATAAGGTAGTTGAAATAGTTTTTGCGGCATTGATAAATAATTCATTGTTTGTTTTATTTTTTTCTTCTTTTGAAATAGGGCGAGTATTTTTTTCTGTTATTTTAATAATATAATCAATACGTTGTTGAGATAAATTTAAATCGCAACTGTCATTCATTAAATTAATAATATATTTCGCTGCTTCTGGTTTCTCATTACAACGCAGCGCCATAACACAGTAAACAAACCGAGTAGCAACGTCTAACATTAATTCATCGATCTCTGATTTAACGCACAAATCTCGCACATATTTTAAACCTTGCTGAGTAACCGCGTTTTTCACTTCCACATTTTTTTGCAACACAACATTTGGAGCAAGCCGTTGTATCATTTCTACTGGAATGTCATGCATTGGAACCAACTGTATCAGGTCATTTTGTATCATTAGCAAGGTTGTAACCCATTTTTCTATTTGAGCTCGGGAAACATCGGCACAAGTTGTAATTTCTTGCGCAAGAATTTCTGCATGCAATTTTTCCATAAACTCTTCAGAATTAAATGATTCGGAATCAATATATGCTATTAACGCATTTTTTTGAGAAACAAAAGGGTTCTCGCTCGAGCTACAAATACGCTCCAATTCATCCTTCCAGAATCTCTTATACACATCGTTAACCAATGATGATAATACAACTTGGTCAGCTTCCGTCAGCGAAAAATCAAAAGATGATCTTAATCTGCTCATAAATGCTTTGTTGCAAGGATCGCTGAGATTAAATTCATAATCATAAAAAAAATCATAGGCCTGTGAATCAGTAAAATTTAAAAGTTCAATTCCCAGTGTAGATATAATCAACCATGATAGTTCTGAAAAAAAACTACCTTCAAAGTTAATACGACTGAATTCTACGTACAATTGAAACAATAAAAGAGCTTTCTTAATTGCCTCATTAGATAAGGTTATTTGATTGAGCTTATCAGCTATTTCTTTAATTTTTTCAGCAGCCAACTTACGAGAATGAGATTTCTTTTGACCATATTTTTGAATATAAACATCCATAGACACCACTACGGAATGTGCTAAGGCAGCATAGCTAACAGTATGCTGTTTACCATTTTTTTCTATATCGAATCTTCTGTTTATAATTTCAAACATGCTAGACCCCTTTAATTGTTTGATATGGCCTATATTTGATCACACTAATATTAAAAGAATATTAAGTACCACCGGCAAATTAACGATTTTTGATCATTAATCTCATTGAAAATATAACTTGAATTGCAAGTAATTGATGTTGATCCGATGGAGATGGGGTGAGTGTAATTTACCCTGTAATTTTAATATTGAATGTTAAAATCACAAGGTAAACAAAATTAATGCGTTAAACCTAGATTCGGCAGTTGAAACCTTCTCAAATTCTTTCACGCAAACATGTTCCTTAAGATACAATTATTTTAACCTGCTTTACGTATTTATATTGATCGATCGGTATATTGTTTTACTTAATTAATCACCCCTAACGAGAAAATAATATGCGCCCTTTATCCCTAAAAACGTATCAAGATTTTTTTCATAGTCCGACCAGCACGAGGTTACAAGATGTGATTGTTAGCCTAAATACAAGAGTAAACAATTCATTAAGTTTATTTGGCGGGGGATCAGCGGATATTTACCTTCGGGACATCGCTCTTTTGCAGCTTACTGAAGTATTGCGACAGTTTTGTGATATTTTTGTCACGATACTCACAGAGACCACACCAATGTCCACAAAAAAAGACCTAGCGCAAATTATCTTAGCATTGCTCAATGCAAATAAAGCTACGTCAGATCAGCCCCACTATCATTAATTTAAGCAATAATTTTGGCGCTCGCATTACCCCCTTTGAAAAACATGGGTATCTACACAAGTCAGAAATGCGATGAACTTGAAGGTCGAGACACGCGTGGAGCTCGCTTCTAAACACGCGATAAATTTCCAAAAACAATAGCATGCTGCGATTAATGAAGTTGAACAAGGCAATGCGAGCGGAACAAGTGTTGCGAACATGTTTGCGCTGCAAGAAAATATTGCAATGAATAATTCTTCGCACCACTTGTTCCGCTTTTGTATTTTTCAAGATCATCGAATGCCAAAAAATGTGCTTTTATCAATAATATCGCACGTTATACAACGCTCCACGCGTGTCTCCACTTCAAGTTCATCGCATTTCTGACTTGTGTAGATACCCATGTTTAAAAAAGGGGGTCGGTTTATTTAAAGACATTACGCCTATTTCAACAAGCAACGAAATATCACATCAAACTGGGGGGATTTATGCGAAAATCCTTAGTCCTGGTTGATCTACCGTCACATCCGGAAGTTCAGTTGTGGGAACACACAATTGTGCAAGATCTTTCGCTTGTGCCTTAGGAATACCAAACAACTCATCCATCCAGTCATCATTTTTATTATACTGCACAGCTGGTTCAGATATTGTCGGCTTGAAAAATGCAACGCTGTTATATTGAGGCGGAGGACTATCAATTTCTGGTGAAAGTGTGATTTCGTTGTCACTTGAAATATTTTCTGTTTGCGTTATAGATTGATAACACCGATTACGTCCAGAACCCAATACATTAATTTTTTTTGCGCGACAAGAGAAGCTAATCGTCTCTTCAAGGTGCGCGAATTTAGCGGTACCGATAATCTAGCGTTTAATTGATCAGCCGTAGCTTCTTTGTATGCAGCCAATGCAGCTAATATGGCTGTAAATTCACTTTCATTGATGTTTCTGGGCATGATTTTAGTGTCACTATAAATTTTTTAGTGTCACTTATATTCAGCTCAGGGCTCTGAGCTGGATATACACCGCGCAACACACTCCAAATGCTGCTGCAACGCACCGCGATTTGCCTCAATTGTTTTTTTCGCACACAAACCAATTTTTTCGCATAATTCTTTTGCGGAACACAAGCCAATGACGGTTTCTGCGATACTCTGCGCATCAGTGATCACCTGCGCCGCCCCCGCGTTTTGCAATAATTTGCTGATTTCTGTGAAATTATGTAAATGCGGGCCGGTTAAAATCGGTAAGCCTAATGCCGCAGGTTCAATGATATTATGTCCTCCCGTTGGCACTAAACTGCCACCCACAAAAGCAATATCGCTGGCTGCATAAATCATTTGTAATTCACCAATCGTATCTAACAATAAAATATCCGTTTTTTCATTGATTTTTGTTTGTTGTGATCTGATGGCAATTTGAAATTTTTTCTCGCGACACAATTCTGCGACTTTGCTAAAGCGATCAGGATGACGTGGCGCTAAAATTAAAAATAAACTGGGGATTTCTTGACGAATTTTTTGAAACGCATCAAGAATAATGGCATCTTCACCTTCATGCGTGCTGGCTGCTACAAAGACACGACGCTCAAGGCCAATTTGCTGACGAATGTCTTTTCCTTGTTGAATTAATTCGTCAGGGATATGCAAATCAAACTTAATATTACCCGTAACGATGAGTTTTTTAGGATCAAGTCCTAACTGTAAATAACGCTCACCATCCAACACACCTTGTGCCGCAACCATGTGATAGGCTGTTAACATTTTCTTGGTTAAATTCGACACCAATTGATATCGTTTATAGGATTTTTCAGAGAGTCGCGCATTCGCCAAAATAACGGGAATTTTTTGCTTCCGACAAATCGATAACAAATTAGGCCATAACTCTGTTTCTAAAATCACACATAATTTTACGCGTGTGCGACGTAAAAAGCGCGATACTGCCGTTGGAGTATCAAATGGCGCATAAACATGAATAACTTCATTACGCAAATACTTGGTAACGAGGGCTGAACCTGTCGGCGTTGTCGTTGTAACAATAATATGAAAATGAGGTGAGTATTGTTTCATTAACATTTTAACAAGTGGGATAGCAGCCAATGTTTCGCCAACAGAAACAGCATGCACCCAAATACTGTCGCCTGCTTTAATTCGTTTGATATATCCAAAGCGCTCACTCCATCGCTTACGATAATCAGCTGCATGTCGCGATCGCCACAGTAAGCGTGCTAACACGAATGGTATAATTAAATAATAAATAACCGTATAAATGAGGCGAATCATTCGACCTGCTTTCCAAACGTTTCCTGAATAAATAATGTTGCAAAATAGGCAATAATTAATCCAATGGGGATAATACTTAATGCGATGGAATAATCCATGTTTGAATAAATCACATTGGTATTGCTCGTGGTTGAGTTACTAAGCAGCGCCAAAAACTCACCGACAGCAGGCTGCATAACCATTCCCCCCACCATAATCACAAAATTGGTAAAGGCCACTGCCGTTGCAGAAATATCATGCGGACAATTTTCTTTTCCCAATGAAAAACAAAGTGGATGTGGACCACAGAAAATACCCAATGCAAAAAGTAAACAATACATTAGATTGTGACTACCAATAGGCAAAAATAAAATAAGTGAAGAAACCGTTGCTGCGCCCAATGCTGCAATTACTAATGGAATTTTTCGTGTTCCATAATAATCCGATAAAAATCCTGCCGTAAAACTCGAAATAATCCAGCCCGCCAGTGTTAACGAAGCACCAAATGCAGCATCAGTGCGTGAGAAATGACGCGCAGTTTTTAAAAAAGGAATGGCCCAAGCATCAACAAAAACAGAAGCAGGCAAATAAAGTAAGGCACCTACCAATCCAATCAGCCACATTTGACGCATTTTCATAATCTTCCATAATTGATAGCACAATATTTTATAAGATGCTGTATGGGATACGGAGTGCATTTCCCCATCGGTATTTTTCTTTTGTCGCACAAAAAGCAAAATAAGAATAAATAAAATAATACCGACATATCCAGGAAACAATAAAACATTATGAAAGTGTGTGACACGTATTAGGTGCGTTAAATAATTATCAGTGATAATCGCAGCAATCATGCCAGAACCCGTTAAGAAACCCGTTGCTGTTGCAAATATTTTTCTGGGCAACCAAAGTGACGCAATTTTAAGTGCCGTGACATAACCAAATGCCGCACCGATACCAATCATGAACCGCCCCGTCAACGCAATACCTAAGTGATGCGTATTTGCAAAAATAAATACCCCACAGCAAGCGATGATACAGCCAAGAATTAATGAGCGACGCGCACCAATTCTATCGACAGTCACCCCCACTGGTAATTGCATCGGCGCATAACCCAGATAATAAAAACCAGTGATCAGGCCAAAATCTTTTTCACCCACATTGAAGTAAGAAAGAAGATGATGTTCCATCACAGAAGGATAAACACGCAACAAATAAGCAAAGCAGTAGTACAAAATACCGGTCCCAAAAATAATCCAGGGTAAATACCGATAGTTTTTTTCTTTTTGCTGATTATTTGATAGTGTGGTCAAGTGATTATCTCCTTTATTCAAGTGGATGTAGACTACGCGAAGATAGTTAATTTCGCAACTTGATGAATAACCTGATTAATTTTTACGCAAGGAAAAATATGGCTAACAAACAACGCACTGATGCGTATACCTCCGAAGCAATTGAAGTGCTGACAGGCTTAGATCCTGTACGCCGCAATCCAGGTATGTATACCGACACTTCTCACCCTAATCATCTAGCACACGAGGTCATTGATAACTCAGTGGATGAGGCAATTGCAGATCACGCTAAACAAATTGATGTCACGCTTGGAAAGGACGGATCACTGTCTGTCACCGACGATGGACGTGGCATGCCAGTAGATATTCACCCTGAGCACAAAGTATCTGGTGTTGAATTAATTTTAACGCGCCTTCATTCCGGCGCAAAATTTTCCAGTAAAACATATGAATTTTCTGGTGGTTTGCATGGCGTTGGCATTTCCGTTGTAAATGCATTATCAACACAATTAATTGTACGCGTGAAAAAAAATGGCAATGTATATGGCATGACCTTTAAAAACGGTGAAGCACAAAGCAAATTAAAAATCACTGATCATTGTGAGAAACACGAAACAGGAACCGCCATTTGTTTTTGGCCAGATGAAAAATATTTTGATAGCAGTAAATTTATATTATCTACTTTAATAGCAACACTTCGCGCAAAAGCCGTTTTGTGTCCCGGTTTAATTGTTAATTTTTTTGATGAGAAAAAAAATGAGAAATTATCGTGGTGCTATGAAGACGGTTTAAAATCTTATTTATTAGATGCGTTAAAAAATTACGAGCAATTACCCAGCGAACCCTTTATGGGCCATTTTACAGGTGAAAGTGAAACGGTTGATTGGGCGCTTACTTGGTTACCAAATAATGAAGTCTCTGTTGCCGAAAGTTATGTTAATTTAATTCCGACTTCACAAGGTGGTACGCATGTAAATGGTTTGCGCTCAGGCATGTTGGATGCAGTGCGTGAATTTTGTGACATGCATAAATTAATAACACGCGGCGTAAAATTAACGGCTGACGATGTTTGGGAACAATGCCGTTATATTTTATCTATTAAATTACAACACGCCCAATTTGCAGGACAAACAAAAGAACGCTTAACAGCACGACAAGCCGCTGTTTTTGTCAATGGCGTTGTCAAAGATGCCTTAAGTTTATGGCTTAATCATCACGTTGAATTGGGAAAACAATTAGCAGAATTATTTATTGCCAATGCACAAAAAAGATTACGCTCAGAAAAAATGGTCATTCGAAAAAAAGTAACCGCAGGTCCTGCATTACCGGGAAAATTAACCGATTGCTCACGACAGGATACGCAGGGCTGTGAATTATTTTTAGTAGAAGGGGATTCTGCGGGTGGTTCTGCAAAACAAGCGCGTGATCGCACTTTTCAAGCCGTTATGCCATTGCGTGGAAAAATATTAAATACCTGGGAAGTTTCTTCTGAAGAAGTGCTGGCATCCAACGAAGTGCATGACATCACGGTTGCCATTGGCGTTGATCCTGGCGTGGATGATTTATCTTCTTTGCGATATGGGAAAATCTGTATTTTAGCAGATGCCGATTCCGACGGCGCACACATCGCCACGTTATTATGCGCATTATTTTTAAAACATTTCCGTTCACTTATTAAAGCAGGTCATGTCTATGTTGCAATGCCACCACTTTATCGAATTGATGCTGGAAAAACTGTATTTTATGCATTAGATGATGATGAGAAAGAAGGCATATTAAATCGTATTCAAGCAGAAAATATCAAAGGCAAAGTTAATATTCAGCGCTTTAAAGGATTAGGTGAGATGAATCCACTGCAATTACGCGAGACAACCATGAATGTCGACACACGCCGTTTGGTTCAATTAACGCTAGAAGACCACAGCAAAATGGAAAATATAATGGATATGTTGCTCGCAAAAAAACGTGCCGCCGACCGTAAGGAATGGCTGGAAAACAAGGGGAATTTGGCGAGTGTTTAGCGATAAATTTTCCGCACACTTATATAGCGACGCTACAAGTGTGCGAAAAAATATAAGCCGGGCGTATTGACAAAAACTTAAAATACTATATATTTGTACATACATTCATTTCGTGAGCATAAGATGAGAAAAGCAATTAGTTTCCGATTTAAAAAAAACACATTAATTACTTTAGCCCGATTAGAGCAGAGGCTTCACACGACTAAAACCGATGTGGTTGAGCAAGCGTTGACTTTCTATGCAGATAAAAAACTTAAATCAGACAATCCACTCATGAAATATGCAGGTGCCTTCAGTGATGAAGACGCCGATGCAATGTTAGCTACAATTAAACAATCTCGTCGAAACAAAACAATTAAGGCTAAGTTATGAAGTATGTATTAGATACCGACATTTGGATTTATTTTTTCAAAAACCATCAAAAAATTATCGATAAAATGTCTACCCTTACAGCAAATGATTTGTCGACCACTATTTTCAATAAAACTGAGCTGCTATTTGGTGCTTTTAAGTCAGCTAAAATTGAACAAAATTTAAAAACAGTTGGTGATGCCATGAAAAATATACGAGTGCTTGATTACTCAGATGAAGCATCGCATATCTTTGCTCAGCAAAAAGCAAAATTACATACGCAAGGTAATACGTTAGACGACATGGATTTATTAATCGCCAGTGTCACGTTAGCAAATCACAGCACTCTCGTCACCAACAACACAAAACATTTCGAACGTATTCGTGGTCTTAAGTTGGAAAATTGGGCGAAGCTTTAATATTCCTTATCGATTGCATTTCCTGCATCAACCCAACCCGACAATCCTTTATCTAGTGAATACACATTCTTATAACCCATATTTTGCAAACTCTCTGCAACCAAAGCGCAACGAAAACCACCGCTGCAATACACCACAATTTGTGTTTCTGGATCAGGAATTTTCTTTTCGATATCGCGTTCAATCACGCCTTTTCCAATGTGAATCGCAGTGGGGATATACCCTATCGGCCATTCATTGTCTTCGCGGACATCAATGATGACCAAAGGTTCATGATGATCCATCTTTTCCTTCAAATTGGCTGGTGTAATTTCTTTAATGCGCTTTTTTGATTCTGTCACCAATGTTAGAAATCGACTTGAATGTTGTTTCACTTGCAACTCCTTATTTTTGAATAGACGCGATTTATCGCGTCTATTCAACAAAAAACGTAATTTTCAATGGGTTAGAAAATACCTAATTGTACATCTCTTCATAAAGCCTTAAGCGCTCCGTCATGCTGCCTTAATATTCATAGCCTACAATAGATCATATAAACAAAGAGGTGGTCATGACCGATACAATTGAGACCAACATCACAAAGACATTGACCTATATTCTGGGGCACCCCATTTCAGCCAGCCTCGAAGCACAACTTCGCCCTGGCTTTACCTTCAACGAAAATAATATAAATGATGTGACATTACAACTGGCAATGCAATTGTGCTTAATGGGAAATGATTGGGTAGTTAGTAAATTATTAGCTTCAAAAAATAAATTAAATGATCTTTACAATTTATTTAATTACTTAGCTGCTGAAGCTGCAAAAAAATCGCCTGAAGAAGAAGCTGAAAATGATGGGCGGGAAAAAACAAAAGCACAAAAAAGATTAATAGCGGAAGTAAAAAAAAATAGGGCTGCGCAAGAAAATGAATTAAAAAAATTAAAGAAACATATTCATGCATTTGCGCGATTGACAGGGCATGACCCAAAAAATAGCGGCAAAACACACATTGTTAATTTAAAAAAATTATTGGTGCATTACAATAATAATTTAGCGGAATTTGAAAAACGCAAAAAATTATTGATTAAATATCATGATTTAGAAGACGATGCGAAAAATCCTGATTTAGGCAGTGATTTTCCCATATACCAAAAAACCAATTATTACTTTGATAAATCCAGTGAGTTATATCATCTACGCCAGCATGCGCGCGCTGAATTCGATCGCTTGAAAAAATTATTAGCATTAGATCATTCTATTTTACGGAAATTTTGCTATTTAGAAACAGACAAAAAAACCGGCGAGAAAAAATATATTTCCAAACAAAATTACGCCGCTGTTTCTGGCATTGAGTCAGTTACTGATGAAGCCTACAGAACCACACGAAAAAAACAAAAATCACGCATCAATAAATTTTCGTTTGCCATTTCATTAATTGTGGGTGTTGGTGAAGGTTTAATTGCTGCGACTTTTCTTGCTGCTACATGGCCTTTTTTAATTGCTGTTTTGGCAATCGGCATTCCTGCTGCATTGTGCAATTTTATTTTATTGCGCAATGACAGTTATTCCGTGATAAAAGAAATTTGGTTTGGAAAATCAACGGACACGCCCCGTCAGAAAACAATTAAAACAATCGGGTCTATTTTTTCTGGCGCTGCTGGATTGTCATATGGATTTTTATCTTTTGGCTCTGCACTGGTAACATTAGGACATTTGATATTTGGATTGAGCGTTGCTGCAGCCCTTGCAACGCCGCCTATTACTTTAATTGTATTGGCTGCTGTCATTGCCGTTGTCACTGCCATTGCCATTGCAACACTTTATGATTTTATGCTTCGGAAGTGGGCTGATGAGGGATTCATCAATAAATTAATAACAATAAAAGATGATTTTATTGATTTTTTTAAACCCGACAATAAACATTGGCATGATTTATCATACAAGGAAAAATGCGAACACGTTGCGAGTAAAACATTGGATACCGTTATTCACACTGTTTTCTTCGCAGGGGCTTTAGTTGTCGCTGCCGTTCTCACCATTGCAACAACACTATTATTCAAGCATAAAGCAGTAACCATTTTTTCCAATACTTTTCGTTTAGCGCATGTGGCAGCAGAAAAAGCGTCTTTGGCTATTACCATTGCAATGGGCGCACTGATTAATAGTACATTTTATACCAGAAGCGCTACTTACATGATAAACGTCGTGAAAAGTGCTGCACTTGCCATCCTTCACCCTATCGAAACAGCGCGTAAAATAGCAAAAGCTTTTGCAGAATTTAAAATGAAAAATAAATACCAACAAGTAGAAAGCGCTGTACGTGCCAATAAACGGCTTTTTTTATTTGCAACCGTTGTTACCAATAGCGGCAGTCAGGGCTGGGGAATTGGGACAAGTCACGCTGCACAAGCGGGCGTGCACAGCACAGCGAATACTTTTACAGGCTTAAATTTACCGAATACGACTGTTCATGGTCTTGCGGTGGCCTCAGGTGGTGCGGGTTCAGGCGGAGCGAATACGAACGCTGCATTGGGGGCAACAAGAATAACGACAAACTTGTCTTATGATAAAAATGCAATAACAGAAGAAAATATTGATGATAAAAAAAATAGTACAAATAAGGTTCTTTGTTCTCAATTATCGCCAGCACTTTTTAAATTGCCTGATAATAAAATAGGAAATAAAGAAGAAGAAGCGAAACTGAGACATCCACACGGGAAAGTGGGATTTTTTAATTCGAAGAAAGAAAATGGAGATACCGTGCAAATGCAACCTGCTACAGCCGCCGCCTCTAAAAAATAATATTAGATTCAGCAGTTGAAACCGTCGCGAGAGTGAGAAGTATAGAGCATAAACTATATTTCTACTGCACACTCGTTGCATTTGCCAACTGTTGCAAGCGAATGCTCGCCAATTGCGCAGCCGTTGTGCCAGGATAAGTTTTGCGAATAGCCTTAAATTCTTTTTGTGCGGTTGTCGTTTTCCCTGTCGCCGCATGAATCATTGCGATTTTCAACTCTGCATCCGGCACTTTGGTTGATTTTGGATAATCAGCCACTACAGTTTTAAATTGCTTATCAGCAGCCTGATAATGCTGATTCATTAATGCAATTTCACCCAACCAAAAATGGGCATTGACCGCAAATCTCCCCTGCGGATAATCACTTAAATAATTGCTAAATGCTGTTTTCGCGCCATTAAAATGCTTGTTTGATAATAAGCGAAATGCTTTATCATAAGAATCTGCATCACTCAAAGAGGGTAATTTTTTGGTTGTCGATAAATCTGTTGACGCCGTTGCTTGATCTGCACTCGACCCGGTTGTGAGTTGCGAATTATCCATTGTTGATGAGGATGGCGTATTATCCGCAACGACTGTTTTATCGTCTTTTGGAATACTGTCTTTTTTAGTAAATGCGGTTGATGTTTCATCACTGGCTTGAGTGGCCACTGGTTTCTTGTTTTTTTCTAACTGCGCAATTTGTTGCTGCAAATCTTGGTAATAGGATTTCTGCTGGTCAGTCACCGTTTGTAAATTATGTTGCGCAATTTCCAATTGACCTTTTAATGCAGCATTTTGTTGTTGTAAATCACTAACCTGCTGCGGTAAATTCATTTGCGTGTAATTTGTTACTTGTTGCTCTAAGCGTGAAACACGCTGTTTAACAGAACCATCACGGTTTGTAGGAGCAAGCGCTTCTTCTTGAACAGGGGTTGCTGTTTGCACATTGCTGGATTGTGCGACATTAACTTGCTGTACATTCGGTTGTGCATTATTTTGTTGCGCAGAAACGGGCTGCCATTCATTTTGCTGAGATGCCGTTGTTCCATTGTCAGCAGTCGCTGTATTTGTACTGGCATTATTTTCAGAGGAAACAGGTTGCCATTCGCCCCCTGTCGACTCTACCGGCTGCGCTGTGTTATCAAGCGTTTCTTGCTGTTGCTGCACATCCACAACGGGTGCTTCGTGCGCAAGGCTTGTTAATGAAATGCCACATAATAATATAATTGCGGTTAAATAAATTTTACTTAGCTTTAATTGCATGC
>MGXX01000003.1 GCA_001801515.1 Gammaproteobacteria bacterium RIFCSPHIGHO2_12_FULL_38_11 | reverse complement strand
TCATCACCGAAACGCGCCCGGAAGGGTGCGTGCGAACCTCGCGACAAGCAATATAATCATCACTGAAACGCGCCCGGCAGGGTGCGTACAAATCTCGCGACAAGCAATATGATCATCACCGAAACGCGCCCGGAAGGGTGCGTGCGATCCTCGCAGTAACACGTTTTTGTGTTATAGTACCGAAAACCAACTCGGCATAAACCAAAAGCCCCATGCGCTGGCCACCTCCTCACAAAATTCGTTACAGCAAACGCGCGAAAAATGTGTCGATGCGCATTTATGCCGGTTCCGGCTTGGAAATCGTTATCCCTGAACGAAAGAAAAATGTCAATGTGATTAATTTTTTAAACGAGCACCGAAATTGGATTGAAAAACATGCGCAGCAATTTACTTTTTTATTACCCAATCATTCAGATCAAAAAACATTACCTGAAAAAATTGTATTAACAGCTGTTAATCAGTCTATTGAAATACATTATCGCCCCATTAATGCAACGACTTGTGTTTCTTACCGCGCTGTTAAAAATAAAATTATTTTTTACGGCGCCATAACAGACTTTTCAGTTTGTGTCCCTGCTGTTATTCATTGCTTAAAAAAACAAGCGAAAAAACAGTTGGGTGAATTATTAAATCAACTGTCACTTGAATGTCATTTGCCGTATCAAAAACTCAGTATACGTGCGCAGAAAACAGTGTGGGGAAGTTGTACTGCGAAAAAAAATATTCAATTAAATTATAAAATTTTATTTTTACCTCAAACCTTGGCGCGATATATTTTAATCCATGAGCTATGTCACACTATTCATTTGAATCATTCGGCTTCTTTTTGGAAATCTGTTGCACGTTTTGTCCCTGATTTTCGTGCGCAGGTGAAGCTGTTGCGCAAAGCCGATCAATTGTTACCGCGCTGGTTGGTTTGATAAGAAGAGTGGTATTGTATATACTTTAAATCGTAACGTCATTCTCAACTTTTAATTGTGTAGTTGAATCGAAGCCAATGGAAGCGAGAGCGCTAGCGACCGCGAAACTTGCATGCACAGTAACGTTTTTTCATGATCGGACAAGTACGAACAAACCACTGATGAAATATAGCGCTACTGTGCATGCAAGTTTCGCGGTCGCTAGCGCTCTCGCTTCCATTGGCACTGCTAGAGGTTACTGTAAAAGTTGAGAATGGCGTAAACGTATATAAAAAAGACCGGAAGACCCACCACTTCAAGAAAGCCAATTTAACTTCGACAAGGACCTTAAAAAGTGAAAAAATTTTATTTTATGATAATGGTATTTTTCTCAACTTCCATTTTCGCTATTGAAAAATTCCCAACATTTTGCCAAATCTCTGGCATTCACTTTGGAAAAGACGGTGTTTTGCTTTACGCGCAACACACAGCAAAGCCACGCTTATATGCAATAAAAAATAAAAGTCATAAAGCAATTTGGCTAACACATCAAAAGAAAAACCCCAGTGCCTCAGCCGGTTGGGATTCACAATTAATGCCGAATCATTGGTCGGTTATTTTGCTAACAGATCGTAATTTCGATTTGCAATGCCATTTTCAAAGCAAAACAGGGCGTATGAAAGCTGTATCTTGTGTGAATTTTTTGAGTGTTTGTCAATTCAACGATTTTAGTTCGAAGCATCCGATTGACGGCGGCTATTGGGTTGTTGAAAATGTGCTGTTTTCTGCATTAACACCGCGGATGCATGCTCGCGGATTTGAATCATAATATAGTTAAGGAACAGGTACGAAATAAGTCGTACCTGTTCC
The DNA here is from genome assembly GCA_001801515.1 of Gammaproteobacteria bacterium RIFCSPHIGHO2_12_FULL_38_11. Next base: position 38,709 of record MGXX01000003.1, on the reverse strand, counting down.
TAAGTTTGTTTGGTATATCAGCGATACGATCACAAAATCAATGCAATCCAACCCAATTCCATGGATAATGGGAATCATAAATTATAACAAATAGAAGTATCATGCCTAAATTACCTCAAAAACCCGAGCAATTGCTTAAAAACCCCAAAAAGAAATCTAAACAAAAACGCACCAATAAGAAACATGCGTTTAAAAACCCTAAAAAAGACCCTTATTTTGCTCGTGAAGCACAAACTTACGAACACCCTGTTCCCAGCCGCGAATTTATCCAAGAATACTTAAGAGACCGCAAAACACCTGCCAGTTTTGAACAGATGATCAATGCCTTTGCCTTGAAAATTGAAGACGAACGTATTGGCCTAGAACGTCGCTTGGGTGCAATGCTGCGCGATGGCCAACTGGTTTTAAACCGCGGTGATCGCTATGGTTTGATAGACCGCATGTCTTTGGTTGCAGGCTTTGTGCAAGCACATCGCGATGGATTTGGCTGGTTAATTCCTGATGCAGGCGGTACGGATGTTTTTTTGCATGCACGTCAAATGCAGCAGGTGTTTAACAACGACCGTGTTTTAGTTCGCGTGATTTCAAAAGAAGGTAAAAAACCGGAAGGGGTCATTGTTGAGATTTTAGAACGAAATACACAACAAGTGGCTGGACGTTTTTTTCAGGAAAACGGTATTGCCTTTGTTGACCCCGATAGTAAAGCCATTACACAAGAAATTATTATTCCAAAAGGGGCTGAAGGTGCTGCTGTTCACGGGCAATTTGTGGTTGTGAACATCACTGCGCAACCCACCGCACGACGTCAACCCATGGGCGAAGTCATTGAGATTTTGGGCGATCAATTAACGCCTGGTATGGAAGTCGAACTGGCGATTCGGGCATACAGTTTACCTTTTCAATTTACGCCCGCTATACAAGCCGATGTGGCTCAATTACCTGATGCTGTTTTAGCCCATGACCTGAAAAATCGCCGTGATTTACGTCATCTGGCATTTGTGACAATTGATGGCGAAGATGCAAAAGATTTTGATGATGCAGTTTATTGTGAACCTCTAAAAAATGGTGGATGGCGTGCTTTTATTGCGATTGCCGATGTCGCGCATTATGTCACACCTGACTCAATGCTCGATAAAGAAGCGCAATTGCGGGGTAATTCTGTTTATTTTCCCTCACGTGTTATTCCTATGTTGCCAGAAAAATTATCAAACGAATTGTGTTCTCTACGCCCAAATTGCGATCGATTAACGATGGTATGCGAAATTGCGTTAAATAACGATGCGGATGTACAATCCTATCGCTTTGACAATGCGGTTATCCATTCCCAGGCACGGTTAACCTATACGAAAGTAGCGGCTATTTTGGAAGCGCCGGATGCGGCCGATACGGTATTAACGCCGCACCTTTCTAATCTTCATAGCTTATTTAAAAAACTTTTATTACAGCGTCAATTACGCGGTGCAATAGAATTTGAAACAACGGAAACACAAATCATTTTTGCTGATAATGGGAAAATTGATCGTATTATTCCACGTAAACGCAATGTTGCACATCGTATTATCGAAGAAATGATGTTATTGGCAAATGAAGTAACTTCTCAATATCTTGAAAAAACAGGTATTCCGATATTGTATCGCATTCATGATTTGCCCGATGTAGAAAGATTGGCGAATTTACGAGCTTTTTTAAAAGCCTTTTCTTTAAAATTGACAGGCGGTGATCGTCCTTCACCAATTGATTTTGCAAAATTATTAGAACGTGTTTCAAAAAGAAAAGATGCCAATTTAATTCAAACCGTGATGTTGCGATCTTTAAAACAAGCGATTTATTCAACTGACAATCGTGGTCATTTTGGCTTGTCCTATGAAAGTTATTGTCATTTTACGTCTCCTATTCGTCGTTATCCTGACCTTATGATTCACAGAGCGTTAAAACAAGCTATTTTAAAGCAAAGAAAATCCCCGTTTTTGTATAGCGCAGAAAAAGTCGAAACCATTGGAGAACACTGTTCGATGACAGAACGGCGTGCAGATAGGGCGTCACGCGATGCAACTGATTGGTTGAAATGCGATTACTTGAAAAATAAAGTAGGGCAGATTTTTGATGGTTTTATCGCTGATGTAACAGGATTTGGTATTTTTGTTGAATTAAAAGATATTTACGTCCAAGGATTAGTGCATATTACGGCATTAAAAAATGATTATTATCAGTTTGATGCTCTGCATCATTTATTGCGTGGAAAATCAAGCAACCTCACATATCGTTTGGGTGACGCTATTCGCGTGCAAATTGCGCAAGTTGATTTAGATCAGCGGAAAATTGATTTTGTTTTGGCTTCCACCCCCGCTTGCTTCAGCGTCAGAATTTAATTTTATTTTCCGTTTTATTTTGTAATCGTGCAATATTATCTTTGTGTTTCCAAATAACCAATGCAGCGATTAATATCGCTGGAAAGAAAAAAGGGCTTTGACTGAAAATAATTAAAAATATCGGTGCTAAAATAACAGAAATTAATGATGCCAATGAAGAATAGCGCGTTACAAATGCAATGGCTGCCCATGAGGCTGCCATTAATACACCTGAAATAAACGACAATCCGAGAATGGCACCAACCGCAGTTGCGACACCTTTGCCCCCTTTAAAGTTAAAATAGATAGGATAAATGTGCCCCACAACAGCAGCAAATGCAACGAGACCTAAATCAAGGCGGACAACATGAAGAATATGGGCAATCCAAACAGCAACCAGCCCTTTAAATGTATCACCTATTAAAACCAATGCAGCTTGTTTTTTCCCCGACAAGCGCAGCACATTTGTCGCACCCGCATTGCCAGAACCCGCAGTGCGGGGATCAGGTGTTTTTAAGATTTTGGCAATAATAATGCTGGCTGATAAAGATCCTAATAAATAGGCAACGATCATTGCGATTAATGCTGACATAAAATCTCCTTATTTTAAAAAGTATTTTCTATAGTATCTTAATTCTTCAATAGAATCGCGTATATCTTGCAACGCAAGGTGAGTTGATTCTTTTTTAAAGCCATCAACAATAGATGGTGCCCACTTTTGGGCAAGAATTTTTAAGGTACTCACGTCTAATTGGCGATAATGAAAAAAGTTTTCGAGTGCCGGCATGTATTTTAGTAAAAATCGACGATCTTGATAGATAGTATTACCGCAAATAGGGGATGTCTTTTCGGGTACGTATTTTTTGAGAAAAACGATTGTCTCTGCTTCTGCCTTTGCCTCAGAGATATTGCTTTGCTGAACGCGCTGCGTTAAACCGGACTTTCCATGTTGATCGGTGCACCAACTATTCATTTGATCAAGTTGTGTTTGTGCTTGGTGAATAGCAAAGACAGGGCCTTCAGAGACGATATTGAGATTAGCATCTGTGACGATTGAGGCGATTTCGAGTATTCGATCGTGATCCGGATTTAGGCCCGTCATTTCAAGGTCGATCCAAATCAAGTTGTTCTCGCTAATTTTCGACATGTTTTATTCTTAATATTTTGTTAATTTTAATATGTTCAAATATACTCTTTAGCGGAATTGATAGCCAATAAAACAATAAAAGAGGGTTTTTATGAAAGCAACACGAAATGGTACGAAAATAACTTTATTTGGTACAAACGGTAAACCTCAAGAAGTGATAGAAGTGACGGGTTACCAAGATAGAACCAGTGCGTTAATAAAGCGATACCCTGATCAGAATGTTCAAAAGCTAATTGTCCTTGCTGAAAAAGAAGCTGTTTCGCAAGCTGTGACTCGCCAGTATGGAAGTTAAAATAATGTGGTATCTAAGCCTGCTTTCTATTAGACTGTCGTGCATTTACTCAATAATCAATTAACGTGAGGTGGGTCAATGCAAATTATATCTGAATCATTAACATTCGATGACGTACTCTTGCTTCCCCAATATTCCGACGTTCTCCCCAAAGACGCAAAACTTACTACGTTTCTCACGCGCAACATTCAATTAAATATCCCTATTTTATCTGCTGCTATGGACACGGTAACTGAACATCGCTTGGCTGTGTGTTTAGCAGAAGAGGGGGGTATGGGTATTTTGCATAAAAACATGTCGATAGAACAACAAGCTTTTGAAGTGCGTAAGGTTAAAAAATTTGAAAGTGGGATGGTGAAAGATCCAATTACTGTCACCTCTAATACAAGTGTTCGTGAATTAATTGAGTTGACCAATAAAAATAATATTTCGGGCATGCCAGTGGTGCAAGGTAAAAATTTAATGGGTATTGTCACCAGCCGTGATATTCGCTTTGAAACTAATTTTGATCGATTGGTTTCCGATGTGATGACACCTAAAGAACGATTAATTACTGTAAAAGAAGGTGTTTCGCGCACAGAGGTGATGAATTTATTTCGGCAGCACCGTATTGAAAAGCTATTAATTGTAAATGATTCATTTGAGTTACGCGGTATGTATACCGTTAAAGATATTTTAAAATCCCTTACGAAACCCTTGGCAACGAAAAATGAAAGCGGGCAATTGCGTGTGGGCGCAGCGGTGACAACTGGAAAAGACACCGCTGATCGTGTCTGTGCCCTGGTTGCAGAAGGTGTTGATGTTATCGTCGTTGATACAGCACATGGCCACTCCAAAGGCGTAATTGAAACCATTGCGTGGATTAAAAAAACGTATCCAGAACAACAAGTGATGGGCGGCAATATTGCAACAGCCGATGCTGCCATAGCACTAGCAAAAGCGGGAGTGGATGCGATTAAAGTGGGTATGGGCCCAGGTTCCATTTGTACGACGCGAATTGTCGCTGGTATCGGTGTGCCACAAATTACTGCGATTTTCGATGTGGTGAAAGCGGTTGCAGGTAAAAACATCCCAATCGTCGCTGATGGTGGCATACGTTTTTCAGGTGATGTGTGTAAAGCCATTGCGGCAGGGGCGTCATGCGTGATGATTGGTGGCCTATTTGCAGGAACAGAAGAAGCGCCAGGTGAGGTGATTTTATATCAAGGAAGGTCTTACAAAGCGTATCGTGGCATGGGCTCGGTGGGTGCAATGTCACAAGCTTTTGGTTCGAGTGATCGTTACTTTCAAGATAATCAAAATGCTGAGGTAGAAAAATATGTTCCTCAAGGTATTGAGGGTCGTGTGCCCTATAAAGGTTCATTGCGAAATATTTTATATCAATTAACGGGTGGATTGCGTTCCTGTATGGGATTTGTTGGATCACCTGATATTGCGCACATGCAAAAACATGCCAAATTTATGCGTATTACGAATGCTGGCATGCGTGAGGGCCATGTGCACGATGTACAAATTACAAAAGAAGCGCCGAATTATTCGAGAGAAGGGTGATGACGTTATTATGACCAATGATCTTCATAAACATCGCATTTTAATTCTCGACTTTGGTTCTCAATACGCCCAATTAATTGCACGTCGTGTGCGTGAATGCGGCGTATATTGCGAATTAATGAACCCGAGTATTTCTGATGAAGTAATTAAAGCCTTTAATCCGCGCGGTATTATTTTATCGGGCGGTCCTGAAACCGTTGTTGAAAATAATACACTGCGCGCACCCGCTATTATTTTTGAATTAAATATTCCGGTGCTGGGTATTTGTTATGGTTTGCAAACGATGGCAGCGCAATTGGGTGGTGTGGTCGCAGCAAGTGCAAAGCGTGAATTTGGTTATGCTAAAACTGAAATTGATTTAAAAACGCCATTATTTCACGGTATTTCTGAAAAAATGATTGATGTGTGGATGAGTCATGGAGATCATGTCACACAAGTTCCGCTTGGTTTTACAATCATTGCAAAAACAAATAATGCGCCTGTTTCCGCAATGGTTAACAGAGAAAAACAATTTTACGGCGTGCAATTTCATCCCGAAGTAACACACACACAACATGGTTTAAAAATTATAGATAATTTTTTAAAAAATATTTGTCACGTTGAGGCGCAATGGACGAGCAAAAATATTATTGCTGAAAATATCGAAGCGATTCGAAAAAAAGTAGGGAATGAGAAAGTATTGTTGGCTTTATCAGGTGGTGTTGATTCTTCTGTGTTAGCCGCGTTATTACATAAAGCCATTGGCGATCAATTGACTTGTGTATTTGTTGACACGGGATTAATGCGTAAAAACGAAGGTGATCAAGTGATGCGTGTTTTTGCGGATAATTTAGGTGTTCATGTTATTCGTGTTGATGCACAGGCTTTATTTTTATCGAAATTAAGCAATATTACAGACCCAGAAGAAAAAAGAAAAATCATTGGGAAAACATTTATTGATGTCTTTGAAACGGAATCCCAAAAATTAATTGCATCTTCTGAAATGGGAGATACTCTTTTTAATCCCCCCCCTTCTGAAAAACAGGATACTATTTTCAATTCACCCCCTTTGAAAAAGGGGGTCGGTTTTGCGCCAGCAAAACCGGGGGGATTTAAATTCTTAGCCCAAGGCACAATCTACCCCGACGTGATTGAATCTGGAAAAGCCTCCTCGGGCACTTCACATAATATTAAATCACATCATAATGTGGGTGGATTACCTGAAAATATGCGCTTTGCGTTAATTGAGCCTTTACGTGAACTATTTAAAGATGAAGTGCGTACGCTCGGCATTGCGCTGTGTTTACCGCCCTCAATGGTATATCGTCATCCATTTCCAGGAGTGGGTTTAGGCATTCGAATTCTGGGTGAAATTAAAAAAGAATTTATAAGCATTTTACAAGAGGCGGATGATATTTTTATTTCCGCGTTGCGTGAATATAATTTATATGATCAAGTCAGTCAGGCATTTGCCGTGTTCTTGCCTGTAAAGTCAGTGGGTGTGAAAGGTGACGCGCGCTGTTATGAATATGTTATTGCGTTACGCGCTGTTAAAACAATTGATTTTATGACAGCGGAATGGGCTGAATTACCGCATGCTTTTTTAGCGGCTGTGAGTAATAAAATTTTAAATGAAGTACCGCATGTATCGCGCGTTGTGTACGATATTTCTGGAAAGCCACCATCGACGATTGAGTGGGAGTGATTATTTTTCTCGAATCCTACAAAGAAATATTAAGGGCGCATTAATTATCTAAAACACCTTGAAATGGTCAAAAACTCGCTGTACCTTGCGTATATGAGATATTATTCAAGAGGTGATTTATGAGTCGTTGCAATTCAGGTACAAGTCCAGATAATTCAGCTGCCGTATCCTCTGAGCGCGTGCCTTCAACTGTTTTATTTCGTACGCACAATCCTTATCCCCCTTTGGAGCGAAGTCCTGTAGAACTGTCGCCGATTATAATAGCATCACAAGCAAATCCGCAGCCGTCCGATAATACGCATGCTGTTTTCGCGCCACCGCCACCCTTACTCTCATATTCAACGATACCGGTTGTGCAAGTGGGTCTCTTTGGTGATCGCCAAACTATCGAGGAATTAAAATCAAAACTGCGCACTACGCAAATTCTTTTTAAAAATGCCAATGCATTACATTTCAAATTAGCTGCCGATTTAGCGCATGCTTCTGAAAAACAGAAAGTAAATTTGGAAGAACAATTAAAAGTGGTCTGCGATAATCTTGAAAAGCAAAAAAATGACCTTGAAGTTATTTCTAATGAACTTGATATAAAACAATCAGAACTGACTACAAAGGAATTAGCATTAGAAGAAAAAGAAAAACAATTAGCGGTTGAAAAATCAAAATTGGATGCAGGTATTAAAGAAGATGCCCGTAATCTGGCTGTTAGAGAAGAGGCTGAAAAAATAAGATTAGCAAACCAGGCAAAAAAAGAAGCTGATGAACAATTAAGGTTAGCAGAGATTAAGGCAAAGGAATTAAGATTGGCAAATGAAGAAAAAAAACGCGCTGCTGAAGAAGCGAAAGCACAAAGCGTGCTTGACCGAGCGATAAAAATTGCTGATGAGTATGACCTAAAAGAGAAAAGGGCTGCTGAAAAAAAAATGGAGAAAGAACGTGCAGACAAATTAGAAGCTGAAAGAATTGCTAATGCGCGTGCTGCAAAATTGGCTGCTAAAGAAATCAAAAAAATGTCCACACTTGTTGAAAAGCTGCCTGAAGCTAAGGCAGTAACAATAAAGCCTGCAAAAAAAAATAAAAGACAAGTAAAAGAAGATGAATTTGAAAAAATACTTGCAGAAGCGCAAGTGAATGCTGGCCTATTTACGCCTGCAAGAAATGTGCGTATTCCAGATCATGCAAATGCCATTAAAAAGGGAATAGAGAGATATAGAAGCTTGTTTGAGGTACCTGTATTTTTCGCTAAAACAATTGATTTTATGGTGGAAAAACTGTGTGATGATGCCTTTTCAGAAAACCGTTTATCAGGCTTTGAATTAAAACAGTTGTTTGATGCGCTCAATACTATCAAAGAAAAGGATAACCAGTTTATGGCGGTGGTGTTTTTGCATGTGTTTGCCCATGATATAAAGAGGAGAAGAGTAAACTATTTTTCTTTGAATGCATCAACTCTCCCGGAATATGATTATCATTCACATATTGCTATAAACATGGTTAAAATACTGGAATTATTAACTGAACGTAATTTAGATAAATGCCCTATTTTTCATGGTCGATTGGATGAGCAGTTGATGAATATCAAAAAACTGCTGATGAATGTTTATGTTTTTTTGACGAACTTAATAATCAAGTCATTTGATTTTGCCTTACCTTTACGTTTAACAGAGTTAAAGGAAATGATTGAAAAAATAATTAATGACATGGCTTTAAAAGTAATTCATGAGCCTAGTTTTATTATTGATGCGCCATTTCGGAAAAATTTAAATGATTTTAAAAATAAATTTTTAGAGATGACTGCTGATCGTGATTATTTGTCGTTAGAAATCAGATGTGCTTTGCCTGTAAAGGCAAGTCACTTTATGAAAAATATAGAACAATTGTTTCCTGCTATTATTGATCAGGGCCACGTCAATGCCCCCAAACACTGACGAACCATTTATGCAGCATGCGTTAATGCTTGCTAAGAAAGCTGAATTTGAGGGTGAAGTGCCTGTTGGTGCTGTTATTGTTAAAAACAATACGATTATTGCAGAGGGTTGGAATCAACCTATTCAACTCAATGATCCGACTTCACATGCAGAAATAATCTGTTTGCGCAATGCTGCCAAAAAATTAAATAATTATCGATTAAGCAATACAACATTGTATGTGACATTAGAGCCCTGTGTGATGTGTGTGGGTGCAATGATTCATGCGCGTATAGAGCGCTTGGTATTTGGTGCTTTTGACCCAAAAGCGGGTGCAATTAAGAGTGTTTTTCAATTGCTTGATGATCAGCGGTTTAATCATATTATCAAATGGACGGGCAATATTTTATCTGCTGAATGTGCTGTCGTTCTTAAAGCTTTTTTTAAATCTCGTCGTTGAATATAAATTAAATTCATGTGGTAATTAAAAGAGGTGTTTTTATGAGTCGTCATAACCCTGCATTAAACGGTCTTGCTAATGCTTCGAAATTTAGATCGCGCGTGATAGTGCATCGTGATCCCTCAACAAATAATCTTGGTTTAGAAAATGGTGATCAACCCTTATTAGCAACAGAGGATCCTGTTTTGCCATTGCCATTGCCGTTGCTTCCCCCGCTCATCCCTGTTGTTCGAGTGGGTTTATCGCTAAAAGATTTGACGATCGACGATTTAAAATCAAAGTTGCTGGTTACTCAAATACTTTTTAAAAATGCTAATGAATTACATTTAATTTTGATGCGTAATTTACTTGACGCTTCTGACACACAAAAAAAAGATTTGGAAGAGCAATTAAAAATTGCGAACGATGATCTTGAAAAACACAGAATGGAACTTGAAAATATTTCTCATGAACTGGATAGTAAACAAATAGAACTGGCTGCAAAAGAATTGGCGCTAAAAAAAATAACTGACGAACAAGCTTTGAAGGCGTTGAGGTTAGCAGAAAGTGAAAAAAAAATAAAAGAACATGATAACAGCCTCAGCGTTAGAGAATTAAAATTGGACAAAGCAATTGGTGCTGAAGCTTTTAAGCTAGCCGCTGAAAAACGCGCTGAAGAAAGATTAAAGTTAGAAAAAGAATCAGCTGAAAAAATCAGATTGGAAAATGAAGTAAAAAAACAAGCTGAAAAACAGTTAAAATTAGAAAAACAAGAAGCCGAAAAGTTAAAAGCGGCAGAAGCGGAAAAAAGACGTGATGCTGAAGCTTTGCAAGCACAAAAAGAATTTGAAAAAGCAGAGGCTGATGCAATACGATTGCAAAAGGTTGCTGATAAACTGGCATTAAAAGCAAAAAAAGCCCTTGATAAAAAGGCTACTCAAGAACCTCCCCCAAAACTTGAATTAGAAAAAACGCTTACTAAAAAAGAGAAAGTATCTTTAAACGCCGATGTGCCAAAAGAGCTTGAACCTAAAATTGCACCGGTTGTCAAAAAAACGAAAAAACAAATTGAAGCTGAGCGTGTTGAAGCACAGTATCTTAGTGTGAGCGAGCAATTAAATCGTTTGTATTTTAAGCAGAAAACAAAATTAAATACTGCCGTTGAATCGTTGCGCGTAAATTCCTCATTTGAGCAAGTGGGTATGCAGACAGCGGAATTGATGCCGTTGTTGTTGAATGATTTTTTAATTTTATGTCAGTTAATGGAAGCATTAAATAATGTTCAGGAAAATAGAAAGGTGAAAATATGGCTGGTGAATGCTGTGGTTCATGCGATAGACGGTGATCCAAGTTATAATTTCGATACGCTATTGAATCGCGTGAGAGTAAACTCAGCCAATTTAAAGTTGATACAATCTTTTTTAGTGAGTCTTAAAGATCCTTTATTTGTATTGCATGATCAATTTGGTAATTTGCCTAATGAATTGTTGCAAAGTTATCTCTGTTTGATGCGTCGTAGAAATGATTTTCAATTGAAAAATATACCATTGACGCCTGAATTAAGTGCCACATTTGATAAGCTATTGAACGAAACTTTCTTAGCCATCAATACTGTCATCAGCGGTTCGACAGTTTCGCAAAAGGAATGTAAACGTATAAAATTAGCTGCTGACAATATAGAAAAGCAGGTTTCACCTTTTTTACCTCCGTCTAATCTTGAAGTTGCATTAAACGCTGTGCCCGCTATGAAAATAGGTGTGGTCACGCTGGGATTGTTTGGCGGAGAAAATGCGTTGATTGCTTTACGTCGAAAAGAAATGGAAGAAGTCATGCAACGATATAAAACATTGTTTGCAAAAAAACAGAAGGTGCTAGTCTCCGTTCGTGAAATTGTGGACCAAAATAGCGCTCGTGTTAAGTCGACTTTTAAAGTCGCCTTTCAGATTATTTTTGATTCACTTTATGCAATTTCGTGTGATGATAACAATGCGACAATGATGGTCGCATTTTTACATGATTATGCGCATAAAGTTAAAAAAAAAAGGCCGACTTACGCTTGGGATGAAATGAAAAATGCGGGAGCGTCAGATCTACTTACCATTGCGGTGAATGATTTCTCTGATTTTTTGGATACACTGACAAAACAGGATGCGCTCAAATGTCCTATTTTTTATGACCGACTTTCTCCTGCGATCATGACTTATAAAAACACTTTACTGAAAATTTATACTTTTGTTTTATCACTTAAATTTGATCCACTGATTATGCGTGATAATGCCAATTTTGAATTTGTTATAGCACTGGATACCTTACTCACGATTATTGCAAATCTTATTTCACTGATGGCTAAAAAAGCAGCTTGTGAATCGGTGTTTATGGTTGATGATTCTTTTACCCGCGCGATGTCTGATCTAAAGGAAGCTTTTTTTAACCTGATTGAAAGGGTGGATTTTAAGGCGGCGACAGAATCATCGTCATACTATGCTGAAAATATAGCTGCATATGCAGTAGGTCTTGATTGTGCCAGTTCACACATCGTTCCTTCTTAAGCATTGCCGCTTTCTCGTTGTATTACTCTATGCTATGATCCTTTTTTTTAATAAGAAGGATTATAATTATGGCGGCTTTCAGTTCACTTTCCCCGGGTAAAAATATCCCTGATGACTTTAACGTCATCATTGAAATTTCGGCCAATGGAACGCCTGTTAAATATGAAATGGATAAAGAAACTGGCTTGTTGATGGTCGATCGTTTTATGCCGTCGGCAATGCATTACCCGTGTAATTATGGTTTTGTGCCTAACACACTTTCCAATGATGGAGATCCCGTTGACGTCTTAGTGATGACCCCTTATCCCGTTCAGCCAGGTACTTTAATGCGTTGCCGGGCTGTTGGTGTTTTGCAGATGATCGATGAAGCAGGGGAAGATTATAAGATTTTGGCGTTACCCATTCAAAAGGCTTGCGTGCATTACGCTCACATGCAAATATTGAATGATATTCCTGAGGTAACGCGGCAATCAATTTCGCATTTTTTTGAAAATTACAAAAAGATGGAACCGAACAAATGGGTGAAAATTGGTGACTGGTTAGGTAAGGATGCTGCTGCAAAAGAAATTAATGATAGTATTGCTAGATACGGCTCAGTGTGAGTGTTTTACATTCACGCCGATTGTGATTATCTCAATTGATGTGAATGACATATGTTTATTTTTAAAAATATACTGCCCGAACAATCTTCGTATCGTCAAAAAATAACGCAGCATTATTACGCAGATGAAGCTGTGTGTGTTACGCAGTTAATGAATCAACTTCAGTTTTCCGATGCCCATAAAAAAGAAATACAAACCATTGCGGCTGATTTAATCACCACGGTTCGTGAAGAAAAAAATGGACAAACCGCTGTTGAAGCATTGATGATGGAATACGATTTGTCATCGGAAGAAGGCACGGTATTAATGTGCTTGGCTGAAGCATTATTACGAATCCCCGACAAAGAAACAGAAGACCTGCTGATTAAAGACAAACTGACAGCGGGCGATTGGGAAAAACATATTGGCGCCAGTGAATCTACCTTTGTTAATTTAACCACGCGCAGTTTGTCTTTGGGTTCTTCTGTATTAGCTGATCAATCTAACGCAAATATATTCAAAAAATGTTGGTACGGATTGGTCAGTCGCTGTGGTGAACCCATGATTCGTGAAGCAGTTAGGCGCTCAATGAAAATCATGAGTGAACATTTTGTGTTAGGGCGCACTATTGACGAAGCATTAAAAAATGCAAAACCACTTGCAAAAAAAGGCTATTTATTTTCCTTTGATATGTTAGGTGAAATGGCGAGAACGCAAGCACAGGCTGAGCATTATTTTATGGCGTATCAAAATGCCATTAAAGTAATGGGTGAAGTACCGACTGTATCGACAGGTTTCTTATCCCCCTCTATTTCAATCAAACTATCTGCACTACATCCGCGCTACGAATTTGCCAAACAAGAAACGGTTGTGCCATTTTTAATTAAGCGATTAAAAATGCTTGCAATACAGGCAAAAAATGTAGGTGTTTATATAACGGTTGATGCTGAAGAAGCGCATCGTTTGGATATTTCGCTCGATATTTTTGAGGCGGTTTTTACCGATCCAGAATTTGCAAACTGGGATGGATTGGGTTTAGCGGTACAAGCGTATCAGAAACGCGCTTATTCGGTTTTAGAATATTTAATAGCACTTGCTAAAAAGCATCATAAAAAAATGTGTGTTCGATTGGTAAAAGGCGCTTATTGGGACACTGAAATTAAAATTGCACAAGTGGGGGGATTTAAAAATTACCCTGTTTTTACGCGTAAAGTATCAACTGACATTAGTTATTTAGCCTGTTCGCAATTATTATTGTCTGCGCAAGAGACAATTTATCCACAATTTGCAACACATAATGCTTACACTATCGCTGCTATTTTATGGATGACGCGTGACAAAAATAGGGCTTTTGAGTTTCAAAGTCTTCAGGGCATGGGAAAGCCACTTCATAATGTGTTGATCACTTCAAAAAAATACGCTGCTGCCAGTCGGGTTTATGCGCCTGTTGGACAGCATCAAGATTTATTGCCTTATTTGGTTCGTCGCCTATTAGAAAATGGGGCAAACAGTTCCTTTGTCCATCAAATAGCAAATCATTCAATAACGGTTGATTCTTTAACGCAGAGCCCGCTTGAACTATTACAATCATATACTCATATTCCTAATCCAAAAATTCCATTACCAAAAGATATTTTTGAAAATGAAAAGTTTTCAGATGGAAAGTCCGTGCTCACGCCCCGAAAAAACTCACGAGGGTTTGATTTAACGCGTTTAGATGAATTATCTCACTTTGCCGATCACGAATTAATGGTATTTGAAAAGCATCAATGGCAAGCAGCACCGATGCATGCCAAATTTAATTTAGATGCAGCAAAACCAGTGACCAATCCAAACAATAAAAGTGATATTGTCGGTTTTGTTCAACTGGCAGAAACGGCTGATGTTTCTATTGCATTGGATAAAGCAAAATCAGCTGAATTTGCATGGGATCAATTAGGCGTTGAAAAACGTGCTGAAATACTGGAGAAAACAGCGGACTTAATTGAAATGCATCGTGCTGAATTATTTTTTTTATTAATTCGTGAAGCCGGAAAGTTCATGCCCGATGCGATTGCTGAAGTACGTGAAGCGGTCGATTTTTGCCGATATTATGCGAAAATTGCCCGTGAAATTTTAGCGGACGTGAGTTTACCCGGACCCACAGGTGAATCCAATGTATTGCGCATGCATGCTTTAGGAACATTAATTTGTGTTAGTCCTTGGAATTTTCCATTGGCCATTTTCACAGGACAAATGGCAGCGAGTTTGGTAACCGGGAATTGTGTGATTGCAAAACCAGCGACACAAACACCTTTAATTGCAGCACGCGCAGTTGAATTATTTTATGAAGCTGGTGTTCCAGAAGCTGTTTTACAATTAATGCCAGGCTCTGGCGGCAAAATGGGTAATGCGTTAATTGCTGATGAAAGATCAAATGGTGTTTTATTTACGGGTTCCACAGAAACCGCAAAGACCATTCAATTAACCTTAGCCAATCGCAAAGGTGCAATTGTTCCATTAATAGCGGAAACAGGCGGTATAAATGCAATGCTTGTCGACTCTTCTGCCCTGCTTGAGCAAGTGGTCAGTGACGTGATGATTTCAGCTTTTGGTAGTGCGGGGCAGCGCTGTTCTGCTTTGCGCGTTGTGTGTGTTCAGGATGACATTGCTGATGATTTTCTTCAAATGTTACAGGGTGCGATGCAAACCTGGGATGTGGGTAACACCGCTTTTTTGCAAACTGATGTGGGCCCTGTAATCGATGCGGCAGCGCAAAATACATTAGAAGCGCACATTGATTATATGCATAAAAACGCACGGTTTATTGCGCAAATGCATTTATCACCCGAAACAAAAAATGGTACATTTGTCGCACCAACTGCATTTGAAATTCCTAATTTAGCTATTTTGCAAAAAGAAGTATTTGGTCCAATATTGCATGTGCTTTGTTTTAAACGAAAAGAATTGCATGATGTGATAGATCAAATAAATAATTTGGGTTATGGGTTAACCTTTGGTATACAAAGCAGAATTGGCACTACTATTGATGAAATTCAAAAACGCATTAAAACAGGTAATATTTACGTTAATCGCACGATGATTGGTGCGGTTGTGGGGGTGCAACCCTTTGGTGGTTGTGGATTATCTGGCACGGGTCCGAAAGCAGGGGGACCGCATTATTTGTTGCGTTTATGCCGTGAAAGCACAATGACGGTGAATACGACAGCGACAGGAGGAAATGCGCAGTTGCTTGCATTAGAATAAACTCAGCTCAGAGCCCCGAGCGTCAGCGAGTGGAAGCTACGGAGCAAAAAAATGAAGTTCAATCTAAAATTTTTATTGCATTCTTCGTAGCTTCCACTCGCTGACGCTCGGGGCTCTGAGATAGAAATCGGCGCTATTCATATAAAGGAGATTTTATGTCACACGAAGGCTATCACGAACGAATTGAAGACTTATCTGTTGAAACACGCGATATGCATCGCGCTATTGAATCATTGATGGAAGAACTTGAAGCAGTTGACTGGTACAATCAGCGCGTTGACGCCTGCAAAGATCCTGAGCTCAAAAAAATTCTGGCACATAATCGTGATGAAGAAAAAGAACATGCAGCAATGGTGCTAGAGTGGATACGCAGACACGACCCACATTTTAATAAAGAATTAAAAGACTATTTGTTTACAGATAAAAAACTGGGTGCGCACGATGAGCATTGATCATTCATCCAACCCCGTTGGTATTTTTGATAGCGGCATTGGTGGTTTAACGGTTGCTAAAGCTTTAGTTGAACAATTACCCAATGAAAATATTATTTATTTTGGTGATACCGCCCATTTACCTTATGGCGATAAATCAACAGCGGCCATTCAAGCCTACGCTGTTAAAATTGCGCATATGTTATTACAACAAAACTGCAAACTCATTTTAATTGCTTGTCATACTGCATCATCCGCTGCTTTTGACTTGGTTAAAGAGTATATTGGCAGCAAAGCCCATGTGATGAATGTGATTGACCCAACAGTCAATCATTTAAAAAAATCCTACGCAAAAAAAAATATTGCTTTGATTGCTACTAAAGCGACAGTTAATTCTAATATTTATAAAAAAAGAATAGATGAATTGAATATCGACATCCATTTAAAATCACAGGCAACGCCAATATTGGCTTCAGCTATTGAAGAGGGGTTTCACGGAAAAAAGGTAATTAATGCTATTTTAGAGGAATATTTGTCGCGTGACACATTGCAAAATATTGATGCTTTGATTTTAGGGTGTACGCATTACCCGGTGATTAAAAAAAACATTGCCCATTTTTACAATAATAAAGTTGATATTATTGATCCGTCTGAAATTGTTGCGTTTTCTGTTAAAGGCTATTTAGAAAAAAATAATTTAATGAATAAAAATAAAGGCCAAGGTGCAAAACATTTTTATATATCAGATTACACGGAAACGTTTGAAGCCAATACGCGCTTGTTTTTTGATGAGGAAATTTGTTTGGAGCATTATCCGATTTGGGATTAAGCCCCCCGATTTTGTTGACGCAAAATAGAGCTTCTTTTTCAAAAAAAAGGGAGTGGGGTGATCATCTGTTATGCTGCTTTTTTTATTGGAGAAATAATATGCGTGTTAATACTATGATTTGTTTGTGTTTTTTACCTGTGGTTTTTTTAGGTTTGACAGGTTGTGGGACTGAGGGAAATTATAAAATAGCAATGGATTCATGGCATGGCGCACCTGAAACAGCTTTGGTACATAGCTGGGGACAGCCTGACGAAGTCGATCCGATGCAAAATGGTAATAAAATGTATGTGTATCGTGTTAATGAACAAGCCTCTGCAGTGAAAGTATTTCCGCAAAATATTGGACGCATCAGCACACAGCCATCCGCCTCGATTATGCGTTTACCATCCAGTGGTATCAGCACCGGCAGCTATTCTTTTTCATGCGAAACACAATTTGAAATTAATCGCCATGGTGTGATTATCAATTCTACTTTTAGTGGTAATAACTGTGTTTCAACAAAAAATAATGCAAAACGGTGGTCTTATTAAGAAAAAAATTATTGCGTTAATGGGGCCAACTGCTTGTGGCAAAACGAATTTGGCGATTTGTTTATCGCAAGCAATGGCACTGGATATTATCAGTGTTGATTCCGCCCTAGTGTATCGTGATATGAATATCGGTACTGCGAAACCGTCCCCTGAAGAATTAAAAAGTGCGCCGCATCGATTAATTAATATTTGTGATCCCGCTTTTGCTTATTCAGCCGGACAGTTTTGTACGGATGCTCTGCGAGAAATAAAAGATATTCATGCACATCATCGTACCCCATTATTAGTAGGCGGTACGATGCTTTATTTTCACAAATTATTATTTGGATTGGCAGATTTGCCCACAGCAAATTCAGAGATACGTGATCAATTGTTATCTGATGCAGAAAAAATCGGCTGGATTGCAATGCATAAACGCTTAGCAGAAATTGATCCAGTGGCAGCGGCAAAAATCAAACCGCAGGATCCGCAGCGTATTTCCCGCGCTTTAGAAGTTTTTTTATTAACTGGAAAACCCATTTCAGTATTACAAAAAAATAATGTGCAATCTGTTTTAGAAAATTTTGATGTGATGAGTATTGCTTTAATTCCAGAAGACAGGGCATGGTTGCATGCCAATATTGAAAAGCGATTTGAGACAATGTTGAAAAATGGATTTTTGGATGAAGTCCGAGCTTTAAGAGATCGCGGCGATTTAAATGAAAACATGCCATCGATGCGAATTGTCGGTTATCGACAAGCCTGGGAATATTGGGATGGAAAAATTGATTTGAATACGATGAAATTAAAAGTGCTTGCGGCAACGCGGCAGTTGGCAAAACGACAATTGACGTGGTTGCGCAGCTGGAACAATTTGATTGTCATGGACCCCAAAACAGTATCGGTAGAAACTGTTTTGGGTGAGTTGTGAGATTATTAGATTGCGCCGTAATTTGATCTGGGGGTTTGAGGATCATTAGTAGACTGAGCATCAGCCTTATTTTCACGGGCTATTATTAACGATCTCATTGAGTTTTTGTCTGAGTTGAAATCAAATTTATTCAAGAACGTTTCTCTATCAGGTGCTTGGAGATCATTATACATACCTAAACGACAATAGCGCATTATACCAAGCGTAAATAAAGTGGTGCTTGTCAAAGCTGCTACAACGGCAGCTGTTACAAGCCAAGCATAGTATATTGTATCTTCGCATACTAAAGTTGCTACGGGCGTGCCTGTTAGGCCTGATAACAATTCAAAAAGTGCAGACAAGGCGCCATTATCGTCGCCAGGACTGTAAGACATACTTGATTCAGCGTAGTCGGCACAAACACCATGTTCCGGTGGCGTAAAAGTTGAATTTTCTACTGTTATAGTTTGGCTTCCGCCGCAGGCATAGACAAAAACTGCTTTTATTAGATTGCTGTATTCACCAGAAAGTTTCATTGCTGTTGCAAAAGCAGGGTTAAAGTAACCCGACAGTATGCTATCGCAGTTTGCCTTGGTATTGAAATGGGTCTGGTCTTCACTGTCTTCGCCGCTGCGGTTAGCGCCGATGTATAGTGGGTCAGCTGTTTTATTTAAAACAGCAAGTATGCTGAGATAAACTGTTAGCGCGCTTAGTGTGAGTGATCCGCCGAATAGTAATACATAGGCGCCATAGTATTTCAGCTGCAGTTTCAGATAGGCGCGTTCTGCGTGTTTGACTTTTTCATTGAGTTCGTCATGAGTTGTGCGCACTATGACTGCGTTTACTGTCCCTAAATTAGCAGCCGTTAAATTGTTTTTGTCATTCAAATATCCCACGGTAGTTGAAGCTGTGTAGGGCAAAACATTTTGCGCTTCTCGAGTCATTTTATTTACCTCATCTAGTGATTAAGTTTTGGATTATATCTGACCAATTCTTAAAAGAAAAGTTGCGCTTATGGACAGACGGTGTGAATGTGAGATAATTCTCAACTGACACTGATATTGAGAACTTCATGCCAATCACCATCAACATCACCCAGCAAAAGCTCTATTTGAAAAATTCAAACGACGAAATAATTTCAGAGTATATTATTTCATCTGCTAAAAACGGCATAGGTGAAAAAAAGGGAAGTGGGCAAACGCCTTTGGGTTTACATACAATTTATCAAAAAATAGGTGAAGCAATGCCTATTTTTACCGTGTTTAAAGGGCGCACGCCAACGGGTGAAATTTGGAATGCCGATTTATCGCAGCAGTACCCTGATCGTGATTTTATATTAACCCGTATTTTATGGCTAACGGGCCCGCAAACGCCACTTGACCGTTATATCTATATCCATGGCACATCGGATGAAGCATACCTTGGGACGCCTCAGTCACATGGCTGTATTCGTATGCGCAATACCGATCTGATTGATTTTTTTGAAAAAGTGCTTGAGGGGGAGTCGGTTTTCATTCAAGTTTGATATGATGGTAACTATAATCATTCACAAGGACTTGAATCATGACCGCACCCGCAGCCCCTTACGAAGACATTCTCAAATTTTGGTTTGGACAGGTAGAACAAACCATTGTGCCAACAGAACACCGTGCACGCATTTGGTTTGGTGAAGATGACGCAATCGATCAAGAAATCAAAGCGAAATTCAGTACGCAGGTTGAAGCTGCCTATGCTGGGCAATTGGATGATTGGGCGAAAACGCCGCGTGGACAACTGGCATTCATTATCGTGCTCGATCAACTTGCCAGGCATGTGTATCGCGGCTCTGACAAAGCGTTTTCACAAGATGAAAAGGCATTGTCGGTTTGTTTGGATGGAATGAAGCATGAATCTGATCATGCATTGAGTTTGATTGAGCGCGTATTTTATTATTTTCCATTGCTGCATTCTGAAAAAATAGAACATCAGGAACAGTCAGTTCGGGCGTACCGTGCGTTAGTTAATTTGGCATTTTCTGAGACTCGTGTTATCTTTGACAGCTTTTTAAAATTTGCAAATCATCATTACGCGGTCATTCAGCGGTTTGGACGATTTCCGCAACGCAATAAGGCGTTGCACAGAGAATCAACGCCGGCTGAATTAAACTTTCTGATAGAAATGGAAGAGCGTCCGTGATGAAAGAGGTAATTATGACAACAACACCAGAAGAACAACCCATCTACCGCGTTATTTTTGTGCAAAATGAAACATTATACGAAGTATATGCAAAATATTTAACTGAAGAAAGTTTAATGGGATTTATTGAGATTGAAGAATTAATTTTTCAAGATACTAAATCCACCGTGCTTATCGATCCAGCCGAAGATAAATTACGCATGGAATTTAAAGATGTCAAACGCTCATATATTCCACTGCACACTATCTTACGAATTGACGAGGTAATGAAAGAAGGCGCTGCACGTCTCAAGCCGTCTGAAAAAATTAAAAAGGGAAATGTGTCTCCGCTGTTTGTTGGTAGTTGAGGACCTTATGAAGCAGATACACCCATTTCTCTGGGCCGACATTCCAGGTTTATTTTTATCACAAGAAGACAAAGAAATATTATCCCACCCCTTTATTTCAGGCGTTGTTTTGTTTTCTCGTAATTATGAGTCTCTTGCGCAACTACAAACATTAACCCATCAAATAAAATCTATTTCTTCAAAATTAATTATTACAGTAGATCAAGAAGGGGGGCGAGTACAACGCTTTCGCGATGAATTTACCGAATTGCCCTCGATGCATTCATGGGGTGAAAAATATGTTTTTGCAACTGAAAAAGAAAAAGAAAATGTTAAAAATAATTTTTCAAAAACAATATCGGTCATGGTTTCGGAATTAAAAAACGCTGGTATTTATAGTACATTAGTACCTGTACTCGATATTGACTACGATCGTAATAAAGTCATTGCTCATCGCAGTTTTGGTGATAATAAAAAATTAGTGACCGAATTAAGTCAATTTATGATTGCGCAATGCCATCAATTTAAAATGCCTGTTACAGGAAAACATTTTCCTGGGCATGGTTGGGTGACAGTTGATTCACATCTTGATTTACCGATTGATGAACGCTCATTTGAAGTGCTGAGCAAACGGGATATCACACCTTTTAGAAAATTATCAACAGAACTTGATGCGATTATGTTAGCGCATATTGTCTATAAGCATATTGACCCGCAACCTGTGTGTTTCTCTCCATTTTGGATACAGGATATTTTGCGTGCACAATTGCAGTTTGATGGATTAATCATGAGTGATGATTTATCGATGCAAGCAGTTGCCAAAATGTGTGGCTATGAAGAACGGGCAAACAGGGCATTGGAGGCAGGCTGCGATATTTTATTGGCCTGCAATTCACGCAAAGGCGTTGTTGAGATACTTGATTTCGTGCGTCCAAGGAAAAATCCTGAGTTTTCAAGACGGTTGAAACACTACACTCGGTTTTTATAGCGCTATTGCCATAACCTCTTCGCGCGTAAAAAGAGATGGGCATCAGCCTTCGCAATATTATGTTACAACCGGATAGACATGTAATTTTCGAATGCTTTTGTGCTAACATAAATTACCTTTAAAACTTAAGATTATAAAAACGTTATGCATTCCATGCTGCCTCATGATGTACAACATCTTATCTATCTTCATCGCTGGATGGTGAATATTGGTTTGATATTGCTTTCAATGATTGCCTTCCACTGGCTTTCGCGGACAATTTATCGCATATTGTTGAAACAATTTGATACTGGTCGACATGTTTGGATAGCATCACTGATTAAATCTGTGCATGCGCCTTGGCTTATTTTTTTCTGGGTTTTAGCAATCAGCTTTATTGTTCCTATCGTTATGCTGCGTTTTCATATCGATATTCGCCATGTTAATTTTGTGAATACGCTGCGCAGTTTATTTTTTATTACTGCTTTTTATTGGTCCTTGTTGAAATTTATTCGCAATATGGAACAAGAAATTTCACCGCATTGGCGACGCGGCGATAAAACAACGGTGCGTGCCATCGCGCAATTATCACGCGTTATTTTAACTGTTTTTGTTGTCTTGGCCATTCTTCCAATATTGGGTTTTAGTGGTAGCAGCTTATTGGCATTCAGCGGCGCCGGTGGTATTGCGGTGGCATTGGCTGCAAAAGATACTTGCGCGAATTTTTTGGGTGGTATGATGATTTTTTGGGACCGCCCTTTTTCTGTGGGTGATTGGATTCGCTCGCCTGATCGCGATATTGAAGGCACAGTCGAACATATCGGTTGGCGCTTAACCCGCATTCGTACTTTTTCAAAACGGCCTTTGTATGTGCCTAATAATGTTTTTTCAACCATTGTAATTGAAAACCCACAACGCATGAGTAATCGTCAAATTAATACGATGATCGGTGTGCGTTATAATGACGTGAATCAAATCGCCTCTATTACAAAAACTGTGGATGAGATGTTGCGACAGCATCCAGGAATTGATCAAATGCAAGCAATAATGGTGCATTTTGTTGAGTTTGCTGCTTCTTCCCTGAATTTAAATATGTATGTATTTACCAAAACAACCGACTGGGCGAAATATCGGCAGGTGCAACAAGATGTATTTTTAAAAACGGTTGCAATTATTGAGGCGCATGGGGCAGAATGTGCTTTCCCAACGACTACGGTGCATTTTAATGACGATAATCGATCAAATCAGCCTGCTTGATACGGAGTGCGACATGTCCCCTGATGTAATATTACCTAATCATATTCGTGATGTGCTTGCAAAATCGACTTGTATTTATTCAAAAACAGAAGTCGATGCTGCACTAGATAATATGGCGCATGAAATCAGTGAGCGTTTGTCACATGAAAATCCTTTATTTTTATGTGTTGTTGTGGGGGGTATTGTCCCGCTGGGTAATTTACTGCCGCGTTTAGATTTTCCATTGGAAGTCGATTATATTCACGCGACACGTTATCAGCGCAAAATTGTGGGAACTGAGTTGGTTTGGAAAGCAACGCCACAGTGTTCATTGAAAAATCGCATGGTGTTAATTGTCGATGATATTTTAGATGGTGGCATCACCTTATCAGAAATCGTTAAATACTGTATTGAACAAGGTGCGCGTAAAGTATTAACGGCTGTATTGGTTGATAAAAATAATGCGCGACTGGAAGGTGGTTTGCAACATGCGGATTTTTGTGGTCTGCGCGTTGATAATCATTATGTATTTGGATATGGCATGGATTACAAAGGTTATTTGCGTAATGCGCCTGGAATTTATATGGTTTCGCCGGAGCATGGGTAATACCGAGTAGAACCATGCCTACTGATGATTTAAAAACCATGCAACGTGAATTCCAATCTTACCTCCTAAAAAATGACCTTCGCGTTTTAAACAGCATCACCCCCTCAAAAACATTATCAGCGAAACAGCAATTACAAATTTATCAAAACAGTTATTACGAAAGAATTATTGCAACGATGAAGCAAGATTTCCCTTTGCTATGCGAATCAATTGGTGACGCCGCTTTTGCAAGCTTGGTTTCTGATTATATAAAAGCATTTCCTTCTCAAAATTTTGATTTACGTTATGTCGGAAAAAATTTAGCAAAATTCATTTTATCTCAGGACGAATCATTTGCACCGTACGCCGACTTGGCAGAACAGGAATTTTCGCTATTGTAACAATTTAGGCAAATTCTCAAAAGTTTGCTATTGTTTATTTATGCTGTTTTGTCACTAAGGAGGAAGACAATGTCTAAACAACTGGCGTTTGGTGTTATCGGTTTGGGACGTATGGGAGGTGGTTTAGCACACAAGGGATTAAATGAAGGCTTGAAGGTTGTAGGTCAAGATATTAACCCACCGGATAAAAAATTACTGGATGCAGGTCTGATTTATATCAAAGATTACGCGGATTTTGTTAAAAATTTACAAGCACCGCGCATTATTCTCGTTTATATTCCATCGGGTCCGATAATCGATACCGTTATGGAAAATTTGCTTAAAGTGCTTGAAAAAGGCGATATCGTTGTCGACGGTGGTAATTCTTATTGGGGTGACTCGATTCGCAGACACAAAAAATATTTAAAATCGGGCGTTCATTTTCTTGATATTGGCACAAGTGGTGGTGTTGCTGTTGAAAGAGATGGTGCTTGCTTTATGTTGGGTGGCGATAAAGAAATCGTTGCTCAAGTTGAGCCTGTATTGTTAAAAATTGCGATGGCAGGGGGTTATGTGCACGCAGGTCCTGCTGGTGCTGGCCATTTTGTAAAATTGGTTCATAACGGTATTAATTATGGTATGGCAGAAGCAGTTGCAGAAGGTGTTGCATTGCTTGAATCTGCTCCTTTAAATATTGATGTTGCTAAAACACTGGAAGCGTATCGTTACGGCACGGTTATTCGCGGATTTTTTATGGATACGGTAGCCAAAGGTTATAAAGAAAACAATGGCATTGGCAAAATTGACAGTTACGTTGATGATACGGGTGAAGTGAATTGGTTGATCGATGATGCGCTACATATGGAAGTCGCAATACCTTCGATTACGGCTGCTGTATTTCAATGTGTTGCTTCTCGTGACAGCAATAAATATGCTTTTAAAACAGTTGCTATGACACGTCATATTTATGGTGGACATGCTTATGGTCATTCAAAAGTATCTGCTGCTGAGCGTTATCAGGGGCGTGAAGGCGGATATTATTACAACGGGATAGACCCAACGACAATCGTGCACAAAAAAGAAGATTGAGCGATGTAATTGACTATGGTTAGGAGATTATCATGAAGCTGTATAAAACTACAGAAGGCGCATTTTTCTGTATCGACACTCTTTTTTATCGTTCACCTGAACAAAATTGGGATGCATTACTTGCTCACGATAATTTATATCAATTTCTCGCAAAAAGTATCGCAACACAAAAGCCACTCACTGGATTTTCCTTAAAAGAATCCACTTTGCTTGCACCCATTCAATCACAAGAAGTATGGGGTGCTGGCGTGACTTACGCTCGAAGCAAAAATGCACGCATGGAAGAATCACCTGGTGGCGCGAATTTTTATGACAAAATCTATGAGGCTGAAAGGCCAGAATTATTTTTTAAATCAACACCGCATCGTGTTGTCGGTAGCGGCCATGCCGTGCGTATTCGAAAAGACTCCGCTTGGAATGTGCCTGAACCTGAACTCACACTGGTTATTTCACCCGGCGGAAAAATCATTGGTTACACAGTCGGTAATGACATGGGTTCACGTTCGATAGAAGCAGAAAATCCACTCTATTTACCACAAGCAAAAATTTATGATCAATGTTGTGCATTGGGACCTGGCATTTTATTAACTGAAAAACCATTCTCTGGCGATGCAATAATTTATCTTAAAATCCTTCGAAATAAAGCAGTTTCTTTTGAAGGCTCAGTTTCTTTTTCACAAATGAAAAGAGACCCAAAAGTGCTGGTTGCTTATTTATTTCGAGACAATAGTTTTCCTGCGGGTTGTTTTTTAATGACAGGAACTGGTTTGGTGCCGCCAAATGATTTTACCTTGCAAACTGGAGATGAAATTCAAATTACGATTGATGGCATTGGCACGCTAAATAATTCTGTTAGATAAATGGAGTTTGACTATGTCTGCATTAACTGGGAAAAATTTTATTGGCAATGAACGCTCTGAAGGCAATGGAAAAACATTTCAAGCGATTAATCCTGCGACAAATGAAGCCTTATCATGCGAATTTTTTAAATCGTCGGCGGCAGACATTGATCATGCGTTGACGCTTGCTACAAAAGCATTTGAAATTTATCGTCAAAAATCTTCTCAGGAAATTGCTATGTTTATTCAGTGTATCGCTGATGAAATTAAAGCATTGGGTGATGACTTTATTGCAAGAGCGTCGGACGAAACGGGATTACCCAAACCAAGAATTCAAGGTGAAAAGGAACGCACTATTAATCAGTTGATCATGTTTTCGCGCTTAGTGGAAGAAGGTTCTTGGGTTAATGCTTCCATTGATCAAGCTGACCCCAATCGTCTGCCAATACCAAAACCTGATTTGCGACGCATGTTTGTTCCAATAGGGCCTGTTGTTGTTTTTGGCGCGAGTAATTTTCCGCTGGCATATTCAGTTGCAGGGGGTGACACCGCCTCCGCATTTGCCGCTGGCAATCCTGTGATTGTCAAAGCGCATCAATCTCATCCGGGCACTTCTGAATATGTTGCTTCTGCTATTATTCGTGCTATTAAAAAATGTAATATGCCCGATGGACTGTTTTCAATGCTGCATGAAGCAGGTACAGAAACAGGCATGGGTTTGGTAAAACACCCTGCGACAAAGGCCGTGGGTTTTACGGGATCATTGAGAGGCGGGCGCGCATTATTTGATGCAGCCGCAAGTAGGCCAGACCCTATTCCTGTTTATGCGGAAATGGGTAGTTTGAATCCTGTTTTTTTACTGCCCCATGCACTGGCAGAGCGTGGTGAAAAAATTGCAGAAGCGTTTCACCAATCAGTGACTTTGGGTGTCGGTCAATTTTGTACGAATCCTGGAATCGTGTTTGGATTAGACGGCAAAGCACTTCAAGATTTTTCACACAATGTCGCAAAAAGGATAAGTGAAACTGAGCCCGGCACAATGCTCAACAGGGGAATACAACAAGCTTTTGCACAAGGAATTCAGGCAGTCAGCAATTATTCAGGCGTTACAAAATTAGCAAGTATGCAAGATCAAGCGGATGATAAAAAAACGCAAGGTGGCGCTACACTTTTCACAACAAATGCAAAAACGTTTTTGGAAAATGAAGCAATTAAAAAAGAAATTTTTGGCCCCTGCAGCATTATCGTCAGCTGTGAATCAAAAGCACGCCTGATTGATCTTGCACATAGTTTAGAAGGTCATTTAGCAGCGAGCGTGCACGGCACAAAAAAAGATTTTGAAGAATATGCTGATTTATTAAGTGTGCTACGTACGAAAGTAGGTCGAATAATTATGAATGGTTTTTCAACAAGCATTGAGGTCTGCGCTTCGATTGTTCATGGGGGCCCTTATCCAGCCACAACAAGCGCACACATGACGTCAGTTGGCACATTGGCAATTGAACGGTTTGTTCGCCCTATTTGTTTTCAAAATTTCCCACAAGAAATGCTGCCGGATCAGTTAAGAGATGAAAATCCGTTGGGGATTTGGCGAAAAATAAATAATGAATTCACGAGATCAGTAATTAACAATAAATAAAGGAGAAGGTGATGAGTATTAAAATAACTGGTGTAATCGCCAGAGATATTCGTTTTCCTACTTCCAAAAATCTCGACGGTTCTGACGCGATGAATAAAGATCCGGATTATTCTGCAGCCTATGTGACATTGCATACTGATCAAAAAGGATTGCAAGGCGATGGGCTGACTTTCACCATTGGTCGCGGTAATGAAGTGTGTGTCGCTGCAATTAACTCACTTGCACCATTAATTATCGGACATGATCTGAGTGAGTTTACAAAAGACATGGGTGCGTTTTGGCACACCATCACGCATGACAGTCAAATACGTTGGATTGGTCCTGAAAAAGGCGCTATTCACATGGCAACGGGCGCGATTGTGAATGCGGTATGGGATTTATGGGCAAAGGTTGAAAAAAAACCCGTTTGGCAATTGGTTGTTGATATGAGTCCTGAAGAATTATTGCGTTGTCTTGATTTTACTTATTTAACAGATGTATTAACAAAAGAAGAAGCACTACAAATGCTTCAAGCAAAGGCGCCTTTAAAAGCAAAGCGCAGGCAAGAAATGTTAGACCATGGCTATCCTGCTTACACCACTTCTGCTGGTTGGCTTGGTTATTCTGATGAAAAATTAAGGCGTCTATGCCAAGAAGCCATTGATGACGGCTGGAATCATATTAAATTAAAAGTGGGTGGCAATTTAATTGATGATAAACGGCGTTGCGGAATTGTGCGTGAAGTTATTGGTCCACATCGTAAATTAATGTTGGATGCAAATCAACGATGGGATGTGCCAGAAGCCATTGTCTGGATGCAAGGATTGCAAGAATTTAATCCCTGGTTTATCGAAGAACCCACCAGTCCAGATGATATTCTAGGACATAAAAAAATACGTGAAGCCATTAAACCCATTGGTGTTGCAACGGGTGAACAATGTCAAAACCGTATTATCTTCAAACAATTTCTTGAAGCGGGTGCCATTGATGTTTGTCAAATTGACAGTTGTCGTGTTGGCGGTGTGAATGAAGTTATTACCATTTTATTAATGGCTGCAAAATTTAATATTCCTGTTTGTCCACATGCAGGCGGTGTTGGTTTATGTGAATATGTGCAGCATTTATCGTTGATCGATTATATTTGTATTTCAGGCTCAACTGAAAATCGTGTTTTAGAATATGTGGATCACTTACATGAACATTTTTTAGATCCAGTCTCAATGAAAAGCGGACATTATATGCCGCCAACAAAACCAGGCTATAGCATTACGATGTATCCAGCTTCATTAGATGCCTTCGAATTTCCGAATGGCAAAGAGTGGCGTTAAGGATCATAAAAATAGGATTAATTATTTATGACAACACATAAAACAATTGTTATGACAGGTGGAACAACAGGCATTGGTTTTGCAGCTGCAAAATTATTTTCTGAAAATAAAATCAAAGTTTATAACTTGGATATGCAAAAACCAGTTGATTCGCATCCTTTAATTGAAACGATTATTTGCGATACATCGAAACATGAAGCAGTAAAAGTAGCGTTTGACCAGATAATGAAAAAAGAAAAAGAAATTAACTATTTATTTGTCAATGCCGGTATATTTGTTTATGGCACATTAGAAGAGACATCAGTTGAAGATATTAACCGTGTCGTTGATATCAACGTAAAAGGTTATTTATATACATTGAAATGTGCATTGCCCATCATGAAAAAAACGGGTGGGGTTATTATATTAACAGGGTCTGATACTTCATTTGTTGGAAAATCTGAAATGACTGCTTATGGTTGTACCAAAGCCTCTATTGCATCAATGACAAAATCAGTTTGTATTGATTATGCAAAACATAATATTCGTATTAATTGTGTTTGTCCGGGCCCAGTGCTAACACCGCTTGCCATACACGCTAATGAAGCTGTTGCAAAAAAATTAAATATTAGCTTAGAAGAAGCAATTAAGAATGTTGAAAGTGGTCAACCGATTCATAAAATGGGTACGCCCGAAGAAATGGCGCGTATGGTTTATTTTTTATGTACTGCAGATTTGCCATTTATGACAGGTTCGTTGATTTCTATGGATGGTGGTTATACTGCACAATAATTTTTTAAAACAGGAGGAGAAAGTTATGTATACCTTAGTTGCTACTATCAAACTTCACCCCGGTCATCGTGATGAATTTATAAAGGCCTCTCGAGGCGATGCCACTGGTTCAATTCACCATGAACCCGGATGCGTGAGATTTGATTTATTAGAAAATCCCACTGATACGAATATGTTTTATCTTATTGAAGCTTATGAAAACGAAGCCGCTTTCGATGCGCATTTAAATACCCCGCATTTTTTTCGTTGGCGCGATACAGTAACACCTTGGTTTGTAGAGCCGCCACAAGTGGTATTTATGAACTCACTGTTTCCTACTGATCCTGTTTGGAGACACGAAAAAAAGGCCTTGGTTAAACATATCCCTATTTAAAAATCGGGGTTCGATAGTAACGGGTGACGTTTTCGATAATAAAACACTATCGTTTTTTCAAATATCCTTTAATATGCAGCTAGTGACCTCAAAAAAAGGCAATGTAATGCATATTATTCCAGTTATCACTATTGATGGCCCCTCTGGTTGCGGAAAAGGTACGATTGCGCAATTACTCGCAAAAAAGTTCAATTGGCATTTTTTAGACAGCGGTGCAATTTATCGTGCTGTTGGTTGGGCTGTTCTCAATGCGAAAATAGATCCAGCTGATCACGTGGCACTTCGAACCTTAATTGATCAAGTTAAAATTGAAATGCATGCCTCATCTATTGGGGATGAAGCAAAAATAGTTGTTAATAATCATGATATTACAAATGAAATAAGGACTGAAGCCTGCGGTCAAATGGCATCCATTACCTCGGCAATTCCATTTGTTCGTGCTGCATTACTAGATCGTCAGCGCGCGATGCGCCAAATGCCGGGCTTGGTAACAGATGGTCGGGATATGGGAACGGTTGTTTTCCCTGATGCCTCTCTCAAATTTTATTTTTTAGCAAGCCTTGAAGAACGTGCTAAACGACGCTTTAATCAGTTGAAACAAAAGGGTAAGCATGTTACTCTGCCCGACATTCTGCGAGAATTGCAGGTGCGAGATGAGCGAGATTCAAATCGTGCAGTTGCCCCTTTAAAACCAGCAGATAATGTCATACTGATTGATACAACACATTTGAATGTAGAAGGTGTTTTTGAAGCAGTATTTAAAAAAGCAACAGGGGTTTTTAAATTACCTTAATTTAAAAACAATTATTAACTAACCGCTCTATTTGGAAAATATAAAATGTCTGAACCTATTCTTGAAAATATTCACCCAACAGAAAATTTCGCTGAATTATTTGAAGCAAGCTTAAAAACAATTGATCTTCGCCAGGGCACCTTGCTTGAAGGCTTAGTCGTTGCAATCGATAATGAATTTATAACCGTTAACGTCGGTTTAAAATCCGAAGGTCCTATCCCTATTGCTGAGTTTAAGCATGAAGAAGTTAATGTAGGAGATATCGTTGAAGTTGTTTTAGAGTCACCCGAAAATGGTTTCGGTGAAACACGTTTATCACATGAAAAAGCAATGCGTGCTAGGGCATGGACGCAATTAGAAAAAGTATTTGAGGCGCAAACCATTATTATGGGTACGATTACAGAACGCGTGAAGGGTGGTTTCACGGTTGATCTAGGTACTATCCGTGCATTTTTACCAGGTTCATTGGTTGACGTAAAACCAGTGCGTGACCCCGGTTATTTGGAAGGCAAGGAATTAGAGTTTAAAGTAATTAAAATGGATAAAAAACGCAATAACGTTGTTGTTTCTCGCCGAGCAGTGATGGAAGCGGAAACGCGTGAAGAACGTATGTCTCGTTTAGATGAATTACAAGAAAGTCAAGAAGTGATTGGTGTTGTTAAAAACATCACAGATTACGGCGCATTTATCGAACTAGGTGGCATCGATGGTTTATTACATATCACAGACATGGCATGGAAACGCGTAAAACATCCAAGCGAATTATTAAAAGTGGGCGATGAAATTAAAGTAAAAGTATTAAAATTTGATCGTGAAAAACAACGTGTTTCATTAGGCTTAAAACAATTGGGTGAAGATCCTTGGCATAATGTTGCAAACCGTTTCCCTGCCGGCACACGCATTACTGGCAAAGTAACAAACATAACGGATTACGGCTGTTTTGTTGAAATTGAAGATGGTGTTGAAGGTTTAGTGCATATGTCAGAAATGGATTGGACAAATAAAAATGTGCATCCAAGTAAAGTGGTTAGTTTGCATGATGAAATTGAAGTGATTGTGTTGGAAATTGATGAGGCGCGTCGTCGTATTTCATTGGGTGTCAAACAATGTAAAGCGAATCCATGGGGTGAATTTTCAAGTAAACACCAAGTGGGCGAAAAAGTAAAAGGGGCTGTTTGCTCAATCACTGATTTCGGTTTATTTATTGGATTGCCAGGTGGAATTGATGGGCTGGTACATTTGTCTGATATTTCTTGGAGCGAAGCGGGTGAGCAAGCAGTTCGAGCTTATCAAAAAGGGCAAGAAGTAGAGGCGGTTATTCTTGCGATTGATCCTGAACGCGAACGTATTTCGTTAGGCATTAAACAGCTGTCTGGTGATCCCATTGAAGAATCCCTAGAAGGCTTAGATAAAAATGCGATTATTAAAGCGACCGTAAATGAAGTATCTGCGAAACAGGCAGTATTGCAATTAAACGAAAAATTAACCGGTATTTTACGTATTGCAGATTACAGTTACGACCGCATTAAGGATTTGCAGGAAGAGTTGAAAGCGGGTGAAGAAGTGGATGTTAAAGTGGTGAACTTTGACCGCAAAACGCATCAAATCTATGTGTCACACAAGGTATTGGAAACACCGCCAAAAGGTGACTCTGGTTCACGCAGTGTCGGTGGTGATGCACCAACAAAAACAACCCTGGGTGATTTGTTGAAGGAACAGATGCAGAAATAAAAATCGTTCGGAGCCTCGAGCGTTAGACTTATTTCGTACCTGTTCTTTAGCGAGTGGAAGCGACGGAGCACGTGAATTAAATTCACATTGCTCTGTCCCAACGCGAAAAACATAAAGCTCCAAGTATCAATAACTGGAGGCAATAATGAATTCAAAAACACATCTTCCCAAAATTATCGTCGCACTCGACTTTTCTGATAAAAAATCCGCTGATCAATTTGTTTCTCGTGTCAATCCTAAATTATGTATTTTAAAAATTGGAAAACATTTATTTACACGCCTGGGTCCTGATTATGTGCGTGAATTAATTCAAAAGGGTTTTTCTATTTTTCTCGATTTAAAATTTCACGATATTCCAAACACCGTTGCGGATGCGTGCACTGCCGCTGCAGAATTGGGTGTATGGATGATGAGCATTCATGTGTCTGGTGGCATAGAGATGATGAAAGCAGCACGTCGTGCGGTCGATCAATTTTCTCCGCAACCCTTGTTGATCGGTGTCACATTATTAACGAGTTTGGATGAGCAATATTTAAAATGGTTAGGTGTAGCAGATTCTGTTGAAAATACCGTATTGAAATTTGCAAAAGCCGCTAAAGAATATAGACTCGATGGTGTTGTTTGTTCGGCACATGAAGCAGCGTTATTGCGACAAGCATTGGGTAAGGATTTTTTATTAGTAACACCCGGTATTCGTTTAGAAGTTGATGAGAATCAAGATCAAAAACGCGTCATGACGCCGAAAGCAGCATTTGCTGCTGGGGCAGATTATTTGGTGATAGGGCGATCCATTACAGGGGTGGCTGATCCAGCTAAACTTTTATCAGCGCATAATCACTGATTCCTGTCTCAAAAACACGGTATTGCAAGAAATCAAATTTCCACTAGAATGAACATCGTTTTATGGTATTCATTTACTTCAGGAGATTTTATGAAACGTCTTATTTTTACGTGTGTTGCAGCATTATTATTATTTTCAAATTTATCGTTTGCAGTTGATCTAAATGCTGTGAATCCAAATCATCATGGTAGACATGCTGGGGCTAAAATCGCGACACAGCCTGTGGATATAAACCACGCAGATGTAACGCAGCTAACTTCACTAAAAGGCGTAGGACCAGCAAAAGCCAATGCAATCATCATGTACCGCACCAAAAATGGGCCATTTAAAACAACGGCTGACCTGTCTAAAGTGAAAGGAATCAAGGCGAAAACAGTGGCAAAACTAGAAGCAAAAAATCCTAATTTAATAGTGGCGCATTAGTATTAAAATGCGGTAAGCTTAGGTTTCTGGATGCGGTGTATTACAATAAAATACAGCCCTAACATATTGATTTTGATGGCATTCTAAATCACCTGTGGTGTTATATTATTGTTGTGTATATCGTCTCCAGACTTCTTGGTATTCCTGCAGACAACTTGTTATGGAACATGTACAAAATCCTTTTTAATTATTATTTAGCAGAAAAACAAATGCCTATTACGCATATTAATTTATTTTCTTTTTTGGCCAGCGCCTGCATTGGTATTTTCACAACATTATTTTGTATTCAATTATTGAAACCTATTGCAGTGCATATTGGTTTAGTTGATATTCCAGGCGGGAGAAAAAAACATCTGAATGCAGTGCCGTTAATTGGTGGCATCGCTGTTTTTTTAGGGTTTTGTTTTGCATTACTTTCTTTTAATATTTCATTAAGCGATTATCGCGGATTATTAGCGGGTTCAGCCGTTTTAATGTTAATTGGTGTGATGGATGATTTTAAAGAATTAACGCCACGCATTCGTTTAGTGGGGCAGTGTTTAGCAACACTTTTTTTAATTGTCTGGGGACATATTTCGCTTGATCATTTGGGTAATTTATTCTTTTTCGGTAATTTAAATTTAGGTATTGGTATTTGGTCCTATTTACTAACTATTTTTATTGTTTTAGGGTTTATTAATGCTATTAATATGATTGATGGTCACGATGGATTGGCAGGGCTAATTATACTGGGTGAAGCATTAATGCTTGCTTATTACAATTTTATGTTTCACCAAGGAGAAGACGCTGCCTTGTTATTATTTTTTTTCGCTACCCTTTGTGTTTTTTTATTTTTTAATATGCCGTTACCCTGGCGAAAACACGCCAGTATTTTTTTTGGCGATGCTGGCAGCACGTTTGCTGGGTTTGTGATTGCTTGGTTTGCATTATATTTATCGCAACTTTTTTTATCACAAACCCACCCAATTAAGGGTTTTAATTTAGTCACTGTTTTGTGGGTGTTGGCTTATCCGCTTTACGATTTATGTACCGTTCTATTGCATCGTGTCATGACCGGGAAATCTGCTTTTGCTGGCAGCCGTGATCATTTGCATTATTTATTATTTGATCGGGGTTTGCGATTAAGTACGGTTACATTTTTATTGTTTGTATTATCGATCGCATTTGGATTATGGGGGTTTTTCTTGGCAAACAAACACATCAGAGAATTTTGGCAGCTGCTCATTTTTTGTGCCGTCTTTGCAGTCTATTTTTTAATATCATGGCGTATGCATTTAAATTCGGCTCATTCTTCGTCGCCTCCACTCGCTAACGCTCGGGGTTCTGAGTTGAACATATAAGTCAATTACTGTATATTGCCCCCCTTTAACCTATAAAAAGAGTGAGTTATGGTATCGCATATTCGCAACATCGCAATTATCGCCCATGTCGATCATGGCAAAACAACCCTGGTGGATAAGCTATTACAACAATCTGGTACATTTAATGAGCGTGAAGAGTTGTCTGAACGCATGATGGATTCCAATGATTTGGAGCGTGAGCGGGGCATTACCATTTTGGCCAAGAATACGGCGATTCGTTGGCACGATTATCATATCAATATTGTTGACACACCAGGCCATGCCGATTTTGGTGGAGAAGTGGAACGTATTTTATCGATGGTAGATTCAGTGGCACTGTTAATTGACGCTGTTGATGGTCCCATGCCACAAACACGATTCGTAACACAAAAAGCATTTTCTTGGGGATTGAAACCCATTGTTGTGGTTAATAAAATTGATCGTGATGGTGCGCGACCTGACTGGTGTGTTGATCAGGTATTTGATCTATTTGTCAGCCTTGATGCAACGGATGAACAATTGGATTTTCCAATTGTTTTTACTTCGGCAATTCAAGGCTACGCAACATCAGATCCAACAGTCAAAACAGAAAATATGGATTATTTATTTCAGACAATTATTGATAAAGTACCGCCACCTGATGTCGACACCAACGGTCCATTTCAAATGCAAGTCAGCGCGATCGACTATTCAAGTTATGTGGGTGCAATTGGTATTGGTCGCGTAACACGTGGAACAATTAAACCAAACACAAATGTGACTGTGATTGATATGCATGGAAAAACAAGGCCAGGTCGTATCTTACAATTATTTCAAACCATTGGCTTCGAGCGCCGTGAAATTCCGATGGCATCTGCCGGTGATATTATTTCGGTAACGGGTATCGATAACTTGCGAATTTCTGATACGTTCTGCGCACCAGAAAAAGTTGAAGCAATGCCAGCATTAACGGTTGATGAACCTACTGTCAGCATGACATTCTCTGTGAATAATTCACCTTTTGCTGGAAAAGAAGGCAAATATGTGACGAGTCGACAAATTGGCGATCGTCTACAACGTGAATTAATTGCAAACGTGGCGCTGCGTGTTGAAGAAAGTGATGCGTCTGATGAATATATTGTTTCTGGTCGCGGTGAATTACATTTATCTATTTTAATTGAAAATATGCGTCGTGAAGGGTTTGAATTATCTGTTTCACGTCCTAAAGTAATTCAAAAAGAAATCGATGGGGTGATGTGTGAGCCTTACGAGCAATTAATTATTGACGTAGTTGAAACCGATCAAGGTACGATTATGCAATATTTAGCGGATCGTCAGGCGGAATTAAAAAACATGATGCCAGATGGAAAAGGCCGTGTGCGTTTGGATTACATAATGCCAACACGCGGATTAATTGGTTTTCAAACCAAATTTTTAACATTAACGTCGGGTTCTGGTGTGATGCATCACGTGTTTGATCATTATGGCCCTGTAAAAAATAAAGTAATGAAAACGCGTCATCGTGGTGTATTAATTTGTAATTGTTCGGGTATTACACGTGCATTTGGATTATATGCGCTACAGGAGCGTGGTGCATTATTTGTCGGCCCACAAACGGATGTGTATGAAGGGATGATTGTTGGACTGCATACCCGTGAAAATGACTTGGTGGTGAATGCAACGAAGGAAAAGCAATTAACGAATATGCGCGCATCGGGTTCAGATGAAAATATAATCCTAACGCCGCCGATGGTGATGTCACTTGAGCGTGCTGTGGCGTTTATTGATGATGATGAATTGGTTGAAGTAACGCCAAAATCAATTCGTATTCGTAAAAAGTTCTTGAAGGAAACCGATCGCAAGCGGGCGAGTAAGTAGCACAAAAGCGAGGGCGATAGCCCTCGCGCGATGCTTGGGAACAGGTACGAAATAAATCGTACAACTGATCGCCCAATATGACGTGATCTTTAAATGTTTTTCATTCGAAAATGTTCGAAATGCAATAAGCATTCCTTCACATTTTCTCAATCAAAACATTTAAATCTCACGCCATCGCGATGAATTATTTTTAAGGAAATGGTTTTGCAACAGTAAACTCAGTTCCCGAATCATCTGTAAAACTACGCAGTTCTGATTCCGCGCTTCCAGGCATTGACATTATTTCTCGATACAAACTTGCTGGAAATTTAAAAAGTGCTGAACAGGCATTGGTTGTGAACGGTGAACCCACTGCGTTAATCAACAATGAAAACCCATTAATAGCTGAATAAAGCGCATAGCTTACAGTCGTTTTGTCTTTCGCCATGGAAATTATATCTGTTGCATAATTAAAACCGTTTTGAATACTAAACATGCATTGAATGATCAAATATAAAATTGCTATATTTTGAAGTGTTGTTGTCGTAAGATTATTTTCTAAAATTGGTTTTTGTGTTGAATAAAGCATAAATAAGGTAACAAAACCAATAAGCGGCTTGAATTTTGATAGCCTTGAAATATCGGTTTTTCCAGCATCAAGTGCTGATGAAATCGCCGAGCAGCAATTTTGTGTATTTGAGTTAAGAGAAACAAGTTGCGATAATAAGGGTGAAAACATTCCCCACCAAGCTGTTTTTTTGATTTGTTCCAGGTGTGCGATTATCTCGTCTATATTCAGTGATGTGCTGTCTAATTTAACAATGTGTTTATATACTCCTTTATTGAAATATTTATTTCGCAGTGTTTCATCGCTGGTGAGTGTTTCGATGAGGGTTTTAGTTGTTTCTTCTTCTTTTTCTTTGCGGTCAAAACGGTCCCAGGATTGTCCGCGCATAATAAGTTCGAGCAGGAATGATTCGACAGTATAAGACGCAACGCGACATAATAATTTCCCGAATAAATTTGCATTTCGCAGTTTTTCTGGTTTTAAGCTGTGATAGAGGGAAAAAAAATAAATTATTGCTTGGCTGCTTTGAGATGCCTTGGGTTTTGTAATAAAGAGTGCAACGTGACCCGTACGAGCGCGCTTTTCGGGTTCGTCGTAAAGTAAGTAGACTAAGCGATTATCGTTTGGGTTTTTACGCATATAAAATTGTCCACGCGCGCTTGCAGTTTCAATTATAAAAAAAGAGGCCGTAGCCTCTTTAGTGTATTATGGTGCGCCCGGAGAGATTCGAACTCCCGACCTTCTAGTTCGTAGCCAGACACTCTATCCAGCTGAGCTACGGGCGCAATTTATTACGGAGAAGGAGGGATTTGAACCCTCGATGAGACTTTTGGCCCCATACTCCCTTAGCAGGGGAGCGCCTTCGACCACTCGGCCACTTCTCCTAAACCTTATATCTTGTTTTTAGTTAGGGGTGCATAATACCATCGAATTTCCAAAAAGAGAATTATTTTTTGCGGGATTTTTTGCGAGGTTCGCACGCAGGCTCCCGCCCGCGTTTCGGTGATGATTATATTGTTTTTTGCGAGGTTCGCACGCAGGCTCCCGCCCGCGTTTCGGTGATGATTAT
>MGXX01000002.1 GCA_001801515.1 Gammaproteobacteria bacterium RIFCSPHIGHO2_12_FULL_38_11 | reverse complement strand
AGCATTCATCGCGCGTTTCGCCAATTTACCATGACCAATTTCGCGACGTTTAGGACCTGACATCATACCTACTTCACCCACTGAATAAGGAGGGAAATTGTAATGCAACATAAATTTGTCTTTATACTCACCCGCTAAATCATCAATGAGTTGTGAATCACGTTCAGAACCCAATGTAGTCACAACCAATGCTTGTGTTTCACCGCGTGTAAATAATGCCGAACCATGTGCACGCGGCAATACGGTTAAATCAATATCAATTTTGCGAACTGAAGTGGTATCACGACCATCAATACGCGGTTCTCCCGATAAAATTTGATTACGCACAATGCGCTTTTCCAGAGAATGAAAAACTTTACCCACTAATGCAGGTGATGGCGCTGTTTCAGCATCAACACAAATTTCTGCAGTTAATTTCTGTAATATTTCACCCAAGCGCACTTGACGTTCTACTTTTGTGCGAATTTGATAAGCTGCTTTTACATCAGCTTCAGATAAAGCGGCAATTTTTTCTTCTAATGCTGTTTCATTAACCGCTGGTGTCCAACTCCAAGAACCAGAACCTGCCTCAGTAATAAAATCAGCGATTGCTTGAATAGCAACCTGCATTTGCTCATGGCCAAATAATACCGCACCGAGCATAATACTTTCAGATAATTGATCCGCTTCTGATTCCACCATCAATACCGCATCTTTTGTACCAGCAACCACTAAGTCTAATTGCGAATTAACAATTTCAGCGTTAGAAGGATTTAACAAATAAGCGCCATCATGATACCCCACACGTGCTGCTGCGAGCGGACCTTGAAATGGCATACCCGCCAATCCAATTGCTGCTGACGCACCAATAATCGCTGGAATATCAGTTTGAACCAAGGGATCCATTGATAATACAGTAGCAACCACCTGAACTTCATCAGTGAAGCCATGTGGGAATAAAGGACGTATGGGACGATCAATTAAACGAGAAATCAAGGTTTCTTTTTCAGAAGGACGTGCTTCACGTTTGTAAAAACCACCGGGAATTTTACCCGCCGCATATGTTTTTTCTTGATAATTAACAGTTAGTGGGAAAAAATCTCGACCCAAACCTGCTGTTGACTTGGCGACGGCTGTCACCAAAATAACCGTGTCACCCATCGTAACCCACACTGCACCGGATGCTTGGCGTGCTACACGACCTGTTTCTAATGTCACACTGTGTTGGCCGTATTGAAATGTTCTCGTAATTTTATTCACTCGATTTACCTATATGTTAATTAACCCCCTTTGAAAAAGGGGGTCGGTTTTGCGTCAGCAAAACCGGGGGGGATTTACTCAATATTAACGACGAAGACCCAAACGTTCAATCAAACTACGATAACGAGCAACATCAATACGTTCAAGATATGTCAGTAATTTGCGACGCTGATTCACTGCACGCAACAAACCACGACGTGAACTATGATCTTTTTTGTGGACTTTAAAATGCTCTGTTAGTTGTTCAATACGTGAACTGAGCAGCGCTACTTGTACTTCTGGGGTACCCGTATCTTTTGCACTTGCTTGGAATTTTTTAACAATTTCAGCTTTTTTAGCCGTTGTTTTAGCATCAAATGACATAATATTTCCTCTTGATTAATATAAATAAAGATCATGCACCACTGTCATTGGCAGACGCATAATCACGAAACCGGGAAATTGTATCGGAATTCAAGCCTAAAGGCTATCATTACCAACTATCAATTTCCCTGTTTTAAGCCATCTTTCATGTCTTCCTGTGCGATCTTTAAAATCACCCGCCAATTGTCCACAAGCGCCATCGATATTTTCACCGCGCGTTTTTCGTACCCAAGTTTTCACACCTGCTTTGGTTAAACGATTTTGAAAAGCCATAATGGTTTCGTAATCAGAACACAGATAGTTGGTTTTTGGAAAAGGATTGAATGGAATTAAATTAATTTTGCATGGCATGTTATCCAACAGCCGAATTAATTGTTTTGCGTGCGTTAAACTATCGTTTATGCCTTTTAACATAACATATTCAAACACAATACAACGCTTAGACGCTTTCGGAAAATAATTTCGACATAAGGGGATTAAAACCTCGAGCGGATATTTTTTATTAATGGGAACAAGTTGTTCCCGTAATTCATTGGTCGGTGCATGCAATGAAACAGCAAGAGACGCCAACGAATCCTTTTTCAACGCCAACATTTGTGGAACAACACCAGATGTGCTTAATGTCACGCGATATTTAGACAAACCATAGGCTAAATCATGCATCATTAAATCCATCGCGCCAATAACGGGCTCATAATTTAATAATGGCTCGCCCATCCCCATCATCACCACGTTGGTAATTTCATTATCTGAATTTCTTAATTTTTCAACCGCTAAAAATACTTGGCCGATAATTTCAGCTAAAGATAAATTACGGTTAAACCCTTCTTTTCCTGTTGCGCAAAACGAACAGTTCAGTGCGCAACCAACCTGTGAAGAAACACATAATGTGCCACGGGTTTTCTCTGGAATAAACACCGTTTCAATCGCGTTGCCATCATACAAACGAAACAACCACTTACGCGTACCATCCGACGCTTGCTGATCCGTAATCGTTTCCATCACGGTGATACACGCTTCAGCCTGCAGTTTTTCTCTGAATTTTTTACTCAAATTAAGCATCAGATCAAAATCAATAACACCACGTTGATGAATCCACTGCATCAGCTGATCAGCACGAAATGGGGGCTCACACCACTTCTTCATTAGGGCAATTAACTGATCACGGGAGTAATTCAATAAATTAACTTTTATTTCAGGTATTCCATTCATTTTTTTCATACTTAATAGTCAAAATTTGATCGGATTATACGCAGATTTGAATTGACTTGTCACCTTAAAAAATAGGGGGTAAAGTGACCACAAAATCAATTAATTATATTTTAAAAGGAAGCGAGTCTAATGCGTGTCAATCATCAATTTTCTGAATCAGAACTTACTCGAACATTACAAACAGTGATACCTTCACGTGAGGTTTTAAGATTATTTGAACGTTTTGCTAAAGTAAAAGTAAATACACAAGCACTTGCCCCCCTTTCTGAAAAATTTTCCGAAACAAAAGTACTTGTTAGCGATACTGGTTTTGACATTGTTAATGAAGACGATTTTGTTGACTGTGCAGCACCAGAACAACACAAGTACACGAAAGATTCATCACAAAAACTCACAGAAAATTCTTTGTTAATGGAAGCACTCATCCAAGAATTTAAAACCATTTCAGATGCAGAAGTTGAATTATTATTACAAAATTGTGAAATCGCTTTCATAACGGGCAACCTTGGCTTTAAATCAGCATTTGATCTTATTACAATAAACGACGGAGAAAAACCCGGCGCTTTTGCAAAACGAAAATTATTTTCATTACCACATCCTCTTTTTCAAAATGATTTTCCCTTGCTCACAGAGGATGAGAAAAAAATATTTAATGCATTAACACAGTGGCATGAAACGCATCACGCAAGCAACAACACACTGGATAAATTACTCGCTAAAACCACTTATTTTTACGATGAAAAAAATCTACGACTTATTATTAACCATGCAGCAATTGACGTCACTACACTCAATAACAATCAAATAGGCGATCTCAAAAAGTTAATCGACAACACAACCAAGAAAATTATTTCACATTTAAAGCTAGAAAATACGCGGTTGGCGGTCGAACAAATTATTCCTACCATCGAAGCAGGTAGAGCGGGGCAAATTTCTTCTAAATTACCTGGCGCAAAATCAGTTCTCGACTTACTTCAAGTATCAACAGATTCACGACACATCGTCTTAACGCTCAGCAGCGAAATATATCACCAACAAAAAAAAACGCATTGTACAAACAGAACATTTGACCCAAGAACCACCGTTTATACCACGAAAAATTATATTTCACTTGAGATGCAAGACTTCACAAATACGCACGATTGCGGACGACACATTGCTGCGATGAGTATCGTTGCCCAAAAAATACTAGTAGAAAATGCCAATAAAAGCGGCGCAGAATACACAAAAGAGGATTTTGAACCTTATCGCCCTTTCATTACTAACGCCAAAGCATATGCCAGCGCTACTCAATTAAAAAATTATTTTCTCAGTAATACAACAATAAGCGCACAATCTCCTATAACCAAAAAAGAAGAAATATTTGAAGCAGCGCATTTGTCAACTAAAAAAACAGCCGAGGCAAATGGTATTTCATCTGAAGAAGATGTGGGCAAGGAAGTGAGCACTGCTGAAATTCAAGCAGAGCATTTTTCTTGTAGCATTCAAGCACTCATTCATTCGCGATCGCCCTTTTTTGGTTCTGACAAATTTCGACAATACCCCGCTACCGAAACAATTTTAATGCGTTGTGCACCAACACCTGGGGCAAGATCAGTGTCCTGTTGAAAAAACAGGTTTTATCATACGAAAATACGCTGCTCCTATGAAAACCAATCAAAACATCAAAATCATCGTCGGCTTATCCGGTGGCGTTGATTCTGCTGTCACCGCCCTTCTGTTAAAAGAACAAGGCTTTGATGTGCAGGGCATTTATATGCAAAATTGGATGGCAGAAAAAGACGACCCCTTTTGCAGTGCTGAAGCCGATATGACGGATGCAAAAAACGTATGCGATCACTTACAAATCCCATTTCACCTTGTCAATTTTTCAAAAGAATATTGGGATAATGTTTTTCAATATTGTCTTGATGAATTTATTGCGGGTCGCACACCCAACCCAGATATTTGGTGCAATCAATTTATTAAATTCGATGCATTTTTAAATCACGCGATTAGTTTGGGTGCGGATTATTTGGCGACGGGGCATTACGTTATAAAATCGGAGCGGAAGCACGCACGCGCGAGCGTGAGCGAGCAAGTAAGTGCGTTATTTGATTTAAAAAAAGCAACAGACCTCAACAAAGACCAATCCTATTTTCTCTACACTTTAAATCAAGAAAAATTATCGCGCGTATTATTTCCATTAGGCGAATTAACAAAACCCAAAGTGCGAGAAATTGCTAAAAAAGCAGGGCTTTTAAATGCGAATAAAAAAGATAGCACAGGCATTTGCTTTATTGGTGAACGTAAATTTAAAAATTTTTTACAAGATTTTATTTTAGCAAAGCCCGGCTTAATGAAAACACCTGATGGAAAAACCATTGGAAAACATGATGGATTAATGTTTTATACTTTAGGACAAAGAAAAGGTTTACAAATTGGCGGGATGAAAATCCATAGCAGCCCCCCTTTCTCAAAAGGGGGGGCAGTACACGAACCTTGGTATGTTGTCGGCAAAAATATTTCTGAAAACACACTTATTGTCGCACAAGGACACGACCATCCTTTATTATTTTCTTCAAAATTAACCTGTGAAAAATTAAATTGGGTTTCAGGTAAAGCACCTGATTTAGAAAAGTGCACGGCAAAAATTCGCTATCGTCAAGTTGATCAACCCTGCATAATCAAACAAATTGACACTGATATTTGGCAGGTACACTTTAATGAACCCCAACGCGCAATCACACCCGGACAATCCGTTGTATTTTATGATGGCAAAATCTGTTTGGGTGGTGGAATTATTCTGTAAACTCACTGATATTATCACCCAAAAGCTACAATGAAAAATACAATCTCGTCATTTGCTGTGCCATTAGTACCAGTATACGAAAAAAGCTTTTTGAGGTGCCCATAAATAATCTAGATCAACCATCTGTCGTGACAGCTCATATGATACACACCTTGTCA
This sequence comes from Gammaproteobacteria bacterium RIFCSPHIGHO2_12_FULL_38_11, assembly GCA_001801515.1. The sequence continues at coordinate 5,267 of MGXX01000002.1, read as the reverse complement.
TGGAAAGAGCGCAAGACAAAATTCATCACACAAGCAGAAGATGGCGTCATGATCGCCGTATTACAACGACTTATTCCACTCATCGGCGCAGATAAAATATTATTGGAAAGTGCGGGGATTTCTCGCTAGACTTCCACATCACTAGTTCACTATTACATCAATCTGGAGTACTCATCAATGAGAGCCATGACATTTTTAGCATTATCTGCCTCAATCCGACAAATCAATAACCCCATTAAAACTAAAATAATTTGAAATGCAAATCAATCCACTAGACCCACCCATTCCACACGATAATGATACTCAATTAATTTGGGACGGATTGTCTGGCGCTGCGATTAGCTTATCAATTGCGAATTTATCAAAAACAATCGATAAACCCATTATTGTCATCACACCTGACGTCCACACCGCTGAAAAAATTTTTCACGAGCTGCAATTTTTTGTGCAAGCAATACCACTTTATTTATTTCCCGATCGTGAAACATTACCCTATGACCATTTTTCACCGCATGAAGACTTAACATCTGAACGATTGCATATCTTATCACTTTTACCCAATTTAAAAAAAGGCATTGTGATCGCCTCAATCTCTACCTTAATGCATCGATTACCACCAACCTATTTTATCAATGCGCATCGGTTTAACCTAAAAATAAAAGATATTTTAGATTTATCAAAAATACAAAAAGAATTAGCAGCGGCAGGATACAGACACGTTGAACAAGTGATTCAACATGGTGAATTTGCTGTACGTGGCGCGATCATTGATATTTTTCCCATGGGTTCCGACATTCCTTTTAGAATTGAATTATTTGATAACGAAATTGAAAGTATTCGTTCTTTTGATATCGACACACAAAAATCCATTGAAAAAATAAAATCAATTCAGTTATTACCGGCACACGAATACCCACTCACAGAAGAATCCATTGCCTATTTTAGAACACAATGGCGAGCTAAATTTTCTGGAAATCCAGCCGAGTCCCCCGTTTATCAACAAATTAGCAATGGTCAACCCATTGGTGGCATTGAATATTATTTATCCTTATTTTACGAGAAGACCGCATCATTTTTTGATTATTGCCCAAAGAACAGTGTGAGTGTGAGTGTGAGTGTGTGTGTGAGTGAGCAAGCACTTAAATTTTGGAATGAAATACAAACTCGTTACGAACAGTTAAACGTAGACAATACACGTCCATTATGCATGCCTGCTGAACTATTTTTACCTGTGAATGAATTTTTTACGGCGTTAAAATCATTTTGCCAAATTAAAATTACTTTTACCGATCCCCAATCTCTGATTCCTGATATCAGTATTGATCATCGCAATAAAAATCCACTTGAAAAACTTTCAAAGTTTATTTCAACGAAACCCGGCCGTATTTTAATATGCGCTGAATCAGCTGGCCGCCGCGAAATTATTTTAGATTTACTCAGAAGAGGTAATATTAATCCTAAATCAATAAATTCCTGGATTGACTTTCTCAATTCTAACAGTGAAATCGGTTTAACAATTGCCCCTATTGTTTCTCCGCTGAATTTATTGCCAGAAAAATTAATTTTAATCACTGAAGCACAATTGTTTGGGCATCAGTCAATCCCCACACGCCGAAATAAAAAGCGCGCGCAAGATCCAGACACCATTATTCGCAGCCTCGCTGAATTACAAACCGGCGCATTGGTTGTGCATATTGATCACGGCATTGGAAAGTATATTGGCCTAGAAAAAATCACGACCGATGATATTGAATCAGAATATGTCACATTAGAATACGCGGATTACGACCGCATTTACGTACCAGTCGCTTCATTAAACGTCATTAGCCGATATTCTGCAGCAAATACTGAATCAATTGCTTTAAACAAATTGGGCACACTCACCTGGGAAAAAGCAAAGAAAAAGGCAGCTGAACAAATTCGCGATGTTGCGGCTGAATTATTAAAAATTTATGCACAACGCGAAGCAAGCCAGGGTTTTGCATTTCCCAAACCTGCCGATGAATTTCTAGCATTTCGCCAAGCATTTCCGTTTGAAGAAACAATTGATCAACGCTGTGCAATTGATGCTGTGATTTCAGATATGACGAAAACAAAATGCATGGATCGTTTGGTTTGTGGCGATGTTGGCTTTGGAAAAACAGAGGTAGCCATGCAAGCAGCATTTCTTGCAGCCATTTCAGGAAAGCAAGTAGCGATGTTAGTACCAACAACTCTGCTGGCAAATCAACACGTTGAAAATTTCCAAGACCGATTTTCATCTTGGCCCATAAAAATAGGTATTTTATCTCGACTGCAGTCTACAAAAATTCAAAATGAAACAATTGAAAAAATCAAACTGGGTACAATTGATATTATTATTGGCACACACAAATTATTAAATCAAAAAATTAAATATAAAAATTTAGGATTATTAATTATTGACGAGGAACACCGCTTTGGCGTGCAGCAAAAAGAAAAAATAAAATCACTTAGGGCGCATATCGATATTTTAACCTTAACCGCAACACCTATTCCACGCACCCTCAATTTATCAATGACCGGTATGCGCGATTTATCTATTATCGCAACCCCACCGGCAAAACGTTTATCTATTAAAACATTTGTTCATGATTACGACGAGGCGTTAATTCGCGAGGCTATTTTGCGTGAAACCATGCGCGGCGGACAAGTTTATTTTTTGCATAACGAAGTTGAAACCATGCCAAGAACAGCAGAAGAATTACGACGAATTGTGCCTGAAGTATCAATGCAATTTGCTCATGGGCAAATGCCTGAAAAAGGGCTTGAAAGAACCATGAGTGACTTTTATCATCAACGTTTTCAAGTATTAATTTGCTCAACGATTATCGAATCTGGCATCGACATTCCCTCTGCCAATACGATTATTATTAACAATGCCAATAAGTTTGGACTAGCGCAATTGCACCAAATTCGTGGACGTGTCGGCAGATCGCATCATCAAGCTTATGCGTATTTATTAGTGCGAAATATTAAAGCCTTAACTTCTGATGCAGAAAGAAGATTAAGCGCTATTTCTGAATTAGAAGATTTGGGTGTCGGCTTTCAATTGGCGACACATGATTTAGAAATTCGGGGTGCGGGCGAATTACTGGGTGAGGCACAAAGCGGCAACATGGAATCCATTGGTTTTTCTTTGTATATGGAATTATTAGATGAAACCGTAAAAGCCCTAAAAAATGGCGAGAAACTACCAGAAACATTCACACGCCCAACAGGCCCTGAAATTAATTGTCACATTTGCGCATTATTTCCTGAAAATTATATCGGCGATGTCCACACGCGTTTAATGCTCTATAAACGTTTATCAGAATTAAAAAGCAGGGATGAGATTCAAAACATGAAATCAGAGCTAATTGATCGCTTTGGATTATTGCCAGAACCAGCACAATATTTATTTGACCTTGCCCATTTAAAAATTCGCGCAATGCAATTAGGCATCACAAAAATCGATGTGAATAAATTATTCGGTACGATTTATTTTAATGAAAAACCCAATATTAATCCCAGCATTATTATTGAATTAATTCAGAAACAACATCAAATTTATCAGCTTGGCGGGAAAAATATATTACGATTTAAATCGACGTCAGATAAACCCAAAGATCGAATTGAAACAATAAATGCTTTACTGCAGAAGTTTGAGCAATAACTCAATTCATGCCCGCCTTAGGAACATGTACGAAATCAAATTTCTGTATCTGAAAGCGACTTATTTTTCATTTCAGGAATGATGATTGTAATTAAAACCCCTAGGACAGACACAACCGACATCACACCCATAGTCGAAAATACGCCGACTTTATGCAGTAAAAAGGGTAAGAAAAATGCGCCCGAAAATGCACCCAATTTTCCGACAGCCGCCGAAATGCCATGTGCTCTGGCACGAATATTGGTTGGATAAATTTCCGACGGGATTAAAAACGTCGTCGTATTCGGTCCAAAGTTTACAAAGAAAAAACTGATGCCAAATAAGGCAGTAAACAATGGCATTATTTTTTGTAAATTAGGTATAATTGCAATTAATGCATACGACAAGGCCATCATAAAAAACCCCAGCATTTGCAGAGGTTTTCGACCAATTTTATCGACATATTTTGCTGCCAAAGCATAGCCCGGCACAGCAAATACCAAAAATAAGCTGGCTGAAATTAAAGTATGTGTTAGTAGTGTTGCATTCGGATGAATAGCATTAATAATCATGACAGATGAAACCGCGTTTCCATAAAAGGCAACGTCTAATAAAAACCATGCGCCTGCCGTACCGAGCAAGCAAAGCAACCATTTTTTAGAAAGTAAGGATTGCCTGTTATATTGTGTGTCATAGGCACTTAAGCCTTCTTTCGGCAATGCCAAATCACGTACAACTCGGCTTACTTCCACTGGCGCTGATTGTTTACTGCGTAAATAATGCGGTGATTCTTGAATATTACGTCGTAAATAAAAAACAGATGCTGCAGGAATAGCGCCTAAACCCAATAAAATACGCCAAATAATGTCATGTGATAAATGCGTTGCCAATAATAATGATGCTAAAAATGGGCCAACAATCAAGCCAACCGCTTGCATTGCAAAAACCAATAAAACTAAAAAACCCCGGTTTTTACGCGTAGCATTTTCACTGATCACAACAGCGCTGGAGGGATAATCACCGCCAATGCCAAAGCCCACAATTAAGCGCATAAAAAATAAGGCAAGAAAAGTATGCGTCATTGCAGATAATATCGCACCAAAAAATAAAACCAAAATTTCAAAACCATATAATTTTTTGCGACCGTAACGGTCAGATAGAAATCCGAAGAACACAGCGCCAAATGCGGCAGCAGCCAATGCTGCACCATCTAAGAGTGCAATTTGCATGGTTGTCAGGTGCCAAATGGGCGCTAAAATACTGGTCACAATACCGATGATAAAAAGGTCGTAGGCATCTGTAAAAAAGCCTATGCCGGCGGTCAACACCATCTTTGCATGAAACTTACTTAGCACTGTTTCTTCAGATTGCAGAGTGTCGGAATGACTCATCGTTTCCCCATTTATATTTTACAAAGAGGCATAATACAACATAATGACAATCTTCTGTTAGAAAAACCTGAAAATATCAACGTGTTGCGCAAAAATTAACCTTGCCTAATTTCTATTTAGTTTGCTAATATCACTTTTCACACGGGCCGTTAGCTCAGTTGGTAGAGCAGCTGACTCTTAATCAGCGGGTCGCTGGTTCGATCCCAGCACGGCCCAATTTAAAA
>MGXX01000001.1:1337-5338 GCA_001801515.1 Gammaproteobacteria bacterium RIFCSPHIGHO2_12_FULL_38_11 | reverse complement strand
TGCGTAATGCGCTCAATGCTTTTATGCTGTTCGCGATAATTCTGCGGTAATCCTGCGTGCTCAAGCTCGAATTTTTACCGCAACCTACGAGGAGAACGCGTTCAGCTGAAATATGTGGCACATGATATAACAATAGCGTTTGGCCTACCTTGCCTGGCGCTTCATCTTTCTTAATCAATTGCGTTAGATACCCCTGGCTGATTTTATCTAGCTTTTGAGCCGTTCCTGTAAGGGTATGGTCTTCATAAATGCCAACAACCAGGCAGTCAGTGGTATATTTTTCAAGGTTGCCATGAGCAAGTTGAAACTTCATATTAGCTCCTTTTGGCTAAATTCAGTATAATAAAGGCCGATTTGGCAGCGTCAAAGCATTGCTTTGCAGCACTTGCCGATTTTATAAGAATGTGGTTATGAGTGAAAGTATTAATGATTATTTCTCGTTATCTCATTAAAGAAGCGCTGAGTACACTGGTAGCGGTGATATTTGTATTGTTGTTGGTTTTTTTAAGCCAGCAATTAGTCCGCTATTTGGGATATGCTGCCTCAGGCAAAATAGCGGCTAACATTTTATTTCAGGTAGTAGCATTTGAAATTCCTAATTTATTGGCTTTGTTATTGCCATTAAGTTTGTTTCTCGGCATTGTTTTAACCTATAGCCGATTGTATGTAGATAATGAATTGCGTGTTTTGCATGCATGCGGTTTAAGTACGCAGCGTTTAATAGGCATTACGTGTAGCTTAGCGCTATTTATTGCGCTTATTTTAATGGGGTTGATGTTATGGGTTAATCCGCATATCGCGGCAGATAAACAAAAAACCTTAGCGAGCGGCTCTGCAGATAATTTACTAAATACTCTCATGCCAGGACGTTTTCAGGTTAGCAGTGATGGTCGGCGTGTGGTCTATGTGGAGAGAATGTCGCGTAATCACAAAAAAGCCAGCAATCTTTTTATTGCAGAACAGGGAATAGATACTGCAGGAGATAATAGTGCTCCATGGACAGTGCTTTCTGCTGCAAATGGTTATCAAACCATTGAGCGAGGGACGGCGCAGCCTTTAGTGGTAGCAGAAAAAGGTTATCGTTATGAGGGTGTGCCAGGACAAAATGATTATAAAATTATTCAATTTGAAAAATACGCAGTGCAGATACCTGATATTAGATTAAATACGAACAGGCAAATTGAAGAGGCTATACCTACCTCTAAATTATTGGCTCACTATAACAAAGATCTTGAGAGTGTATCAGAATTACAATGGCGTCTTTCCATTCCATTGTCTGCTTTATTGCTGGCTTTGCTTGCTATTCCATTGAGCCGAGTTCCGCCTCGTCAAGGTCGTTATACGATGTTGCTGCCGGCTATTTTAATTTATGTATTGTATATGAATTTGTTATTTCTGGGGCGTAATTTGCTCGAACAAAAAATATTCCCTTTAGCATGGGGTTTGTGGTGGGTGCATGTGAGTATATTTATGTTGGTGGTTGGTTTGATGTTCATGAGACGGATGCGAGTTTTATGATTTCTATCTTGGCGCGTTACATCACAAAATCTGTTATTTCAGCAACCTTGCTCGTGATGCTAGTCGTCGTGGGTGTTGCGTATTTTATTAATTTATTAAGCGAGCTGCGGGATATTGGGGTAGGTGATTATGGTTTTATGCAAGCAGCGCTGCATGCTTTGCTTGAGTTGCCCTACAATATTTATGCGTTTTTTCCTATGCTGGTTCTCCTGGGAGGATTGCTGGGATTAAGTATGCTGGCATCACAGCAAGAGTTGATTGTCATGCGCGTTTCGGGTGTTTCTCTTTTTAAAATTGTGCAAGCGGTTTTTGGTGCAGCGATCATTTTAATTATGCTGGGCATGATCATAGGTGAAATAATAGCGCCGCGTACGCATTATCTTGCCAATAGTCATAAATCAACCGAGCAAAGCGGTGGGCAAGCTGTAGTGACAGCAGCAGGTTTATGGGTACACGAAGGTAATAATTTTGTGCATATTGACCGCGTGATGGCACATCAACATTTAGAGGGTGTGACGCGTTATGAATTTAATGCACAACATCGTTTGCTTGCAGCCTATTATGCGAAAACGCTGGATTACCGCAATGGGCAATGGCAATTGCAAGATTTTACTAAAACGACATTTGGTCCGGGTGACTACACGAACAGTCAACATGTTGCAAACACAACGTGGGATTTAACGCTTACGCCGAACGTATTAAGTGTTGGATTAATTGAACCGGAAGAAATGCCATTGAATAAGCTATTTCATTTTACTCAGCATTTGGTAACAAATGGTTTGCAAGCAACGGAATTTCAATTTTCTTTTTGGAAGAGAGTTTTTACGCCATTAACAATTTTGGTTATGTTGTTCTTGGCTATTCCGTTTGTTTTTACGGCACCCCGTTCGATTAATTTAGGATGGCAAATTATCTTAGGTATTGTGATGGGTTTTGCATTTTATATTTTGGATTCGTTATTAGGTCAGTTAAGTATTGTTTATCAATTCTCACCTTTCTTTGCAGCGTTGTTTCCCATTTTATTATTTGCCGGAATAGGATGGTACTTGGTGCTGCGGGTTAAAAATTAACTTGCGTAATATATAGGCAATACATTATCTTATTATTAACAATTCCCGATAGGGGCGTCATATTGAGGTGCGCCGGGTATTGTGCTATTATTAACCAATTTTTATTCTAATGGTGAGAAAATAAATGCGTAAGTTATTGATCGTTTTAATAGGCTTTCTAGTTGTTTCTGTTTTTACCTCCGTTGAAGCGGCTACTCCTAAAAAGTGGACTTTTCTTATTTATTTGAATGGGAATAACAGTCTGGATGAATTCACTACTGATAATATTAAATCAATGGAGCAAGTGGGTTCTAATGATGAAGTCAATGTTATTGTGCAATGGGCCAGTTTAGCTAAACGCAAAACGGTGCGCTTATTTATTAAAAAAAGCACTAACCCTAATAAAATTACATCACCTGTTATAGAGCGCTTGGGTTTGGTTGATATGGGGAAATACACCACCCTGGAAGATTTCATTAAATGGGGAGTTGAACATTATCCTGCAGAGCATTATTTCATTGATGTCTGGAATCATGGGGGTGGGTGGCATGTGGCTGCTCGCAATGCATCTCCTGGTTTTCATCCTATGGATATCAGTTGGGATGATTTAAGTGGCAATTCTATTACGACAGAACAATTAGGCCAATCGATGGGATATGCTGCAAGACTTATGGGTCATAAAGTGGATCTTTATGGAAGTGATGCATGTTTAATGGGAATGGCGGAAGTCGCAAATGAAATGTCTGATTCTGTAAGTTACTATGTGGGTTCACAAGAATTGGAACCCGGGGCTGGATGGCCTTATGCGGAATTACTGACTGGTTGGGAAGCCATACCTAATGCCAGAGCAGACCAAGTTGCAAAGGTGTTGGTTGATGAATATATCAAATCTTATGAAGGCGGTAGCAATGGAACGGATGATGCGACTCTTTCTGCGTATGATTTAGATAAGCTTGCTGCTTTCAATCATGCATTTGCTGAATTGGGCGCTACTATTCAACAGTTAAATGGGACGGATCGAGCAAGAATCCGCGAAGCTGCAAAACATGTGCAATCATTTGGTTCACCGGATTATGCAGATATGCTGGATTTTGTAGACAAATTGAAAGCATTACACTTGCCTATTCCTGCGGATTCTTTTGCACATGTAGAAGCAACGGCTAATCAGCTTATCATCGCAAATGCAGATACTCCGAATTATAAACATGCAACGGGTCTTTCTATTTGGTTGCCGGTAGATGATTATGATGGTTTTATTTCAAGGTCAGCGCGTTATCGCAATTTACAATTTAATGTGAATACGCATTGGCTTGATGCATTAAATACGTTGCTTTCACAGGATGCATAACTATTTAAAGGATATCTCTCATTTCCTGATGTTAAGAAATACTTAAGGTGGGTTACTCTATAATACCTATTTCGAGATGATCAAAA
>MGXX01000001.1:761-1315 GCA_001801515.1 Gammaproteobacteria bacterium RIFCSPHIGHO2_12_FULL_38_11 | reverse complement strand
CGAAGATATATTTGTAGTCCAATGCGGTCAGTTTGCGATTTATTTGGCACAAAAAGACCAGTGTCAACTTTATTTTTATAAATATTCTTTACCTGAGAAAGGTAAGGATCTCTTTCCTAGTCAGGAGTATGAGTACAGAAAATTTGGGTTTTATGGTAGTACATACCCACTCCCCCTTATCAAATTACTCTCCGAATTAGCAGCACAAGACAATTTTAAACTCACTGAACAGACACTTATGTTAGCAGTACTAAAATTACTATCTCGCATCAGGGACTCAGCGGATGTACGAGAATTTAGTAAATGTTTATATCAAGCATACATCAACCAACTGAATTTACTCATTAGAACGAATGGTAGGATAGATTTTCAGTTAACATGGCAAAAATATAAAGAGCAAAGGACAATAACAGGCGCTTATGGCTATACTGAAAGTACATACCAGCAGGAGATGATGCAATTTCAGTGTAATGTCGCCACTTCTAATACTGATATCCCGCAATGGTTGATTAATATATATGTTGAGTGTTTTCTGGGCGCTGTTTTTGGCGTGA
>MGXX01000001.1:415-732 GCA_001801515.1 Gammaproteobacteria bacterium RIFCSPHIGHO2_12_FULL_38_11 | reverse complement strand
ATAATAGCTGGATATTTCGAGGCGATTTAGCATGTAAGGGTGTAATCACTGACGCATTTTGGTCACACAAGAGCGACAGCACACAACAGGATGTTCTTTTTAAAGAAGAAAGAAGCTCTTATCAAATCACCGTAAAAAAACTTAACGTGTTACCGACATCACAAACAATGATGCAGACATTCTCTCTCGGCGCAAATTCTAGAACTAAAGATGCCGCAGTACATAGGAGTTTTATCGCCTATAGCGGTTTATATGAGCGACAACTTTTAAGATCCATTAGGTCATATCTATCTGATGCTCCCATTGTGACTATTGCA
>MGXX01000001.1:0-407 GCA_001801515.1 Gammaproteobacteria bacterium RIFCSPHIGHO2_12_FULL_38_11 | reverse complement strand
ACAAGAAGACAAAGAAGAAAAAAAGAGAGAAGGAACCGCGGCTTCTATTGTTCCAAAAAATACGCAAAAACAACCGGCTGCACCCACAAAAGCAGAAGCTATTAAGCATTCTAAATTAGATCAGGGATCAGAATGCAAAAAAGTTTCTTCTCTTGATTTAGAATCGCCAGTAGATCAATGTAAAAAATTTTTTAATACCCCAGTAACAGTTGTTCATCGTCTTTTATTTTGGCAGTGGAAACGTCAACTCACCATGAATCAATATCTTCGGCAGCTTGCTGATTCAGGAAAAGGTCGAGCAGTGTGTGATGCGATTAACAATAAGAATGTTGTAAACATAGAAAGCGCGCTTGCTGCACAGCGTAGTGTTTTTTTTAAACGGGAAAGAACGGTAGGTATGCAAGTTT